>NZ_JAALBT010000018.1:0-65999 GCF_011077905.1 Providencia sp. M-27
CTTGTCAGAACTGGTTGGCGAAATATCTCAGCAACAGCATGGGCTGATTATGTTAATGGGCAAAGGTGGTGTAGGGAAAACAACGATTGCGGCATCAATTGCAGTTAAATTGGCAGAAAAAGGGCTTGATGTACATCTGACCACATCTGATCCAGCTGCGCATATTGAATCAACCCTCAATGGTGTTTTACCCAATCTTCAAGTTAGCCGAATTGACCCTATCGCTGAAACTGAGCGTTATCGTAATTATGTCTTAGAAACCAAAGGGAAAGATTTAGATGAAGAGGGGCGTGCATTACTAGAGGAAGATTTACGCTCTCCATGCACAGAAGAAATAGCGGTATTTCAGGCATTTTCTCGCATCATTAGAGACGCGGGTAAACGTTTTGTCGTCATGGATACTGCGCCGACTGGACATACATTATTACTTCTAGATGCAACAGGGGCATACCATAAAGAAATTGCTAAAAAAATGGGCGAAAAAGGCCACTATTTAACACCGATGATGCAATTACAAGATCCTGAACGCACCAAAGTTATTATTACGACACTCGCTGAAACTACGCCTGTGCTTGAGGCGGAGAACTTACAAAATGATTTAATACGGGCAGATATACATCCGTGGGCGTGGGTGATCAATAACAGTCTATCTATCACGGAAACAACATCACCATTGTTACTTTCAAGAGCAGAACAGGAAGTCGCTCAGATTGAAAAGGTGACATCAACATTGGCAAAACGTGTTGCTATTGTTCCTTTGCTTGAAACAGAGCCTGTGGGGATATCTGCATTAAGTCAGCTCGCAGAATAAGTTTTATTTTCTAAAAATAAAAGGTGCGGAAAAGCACCTTTTCATGAGGTTTTTATGTTTATTGCCGCATTCATTTTTATTTTAACGATCACCTTTGTTATTTGGCAGCCCAAAGGACTGGGTATTGGCTGGAGTGCTACGGCAGGGGCCGTTTTAGCCCTTATTTTTGGCGTCATTAGCTTTCAAGATATTCCGATAGTTTGGAATATTGTGTGGAATGCCACAGCGACATTTGTTGCAGTCATTATTATCAGCCTACTTTTAGATGAAAGTGGTTTCTTTGAATGGGCGGCATTACATGTTGCCAAGTGGGGCGGGGGTAAAGGAAGACTGTTATTCAGCTATATTGTGTTACTTGGTGCAACGGTGGCTGCTTTATTTGCCAACGATGGTGCGGCATTGATATTAACGCCCATTGTGATTGCAATGTTACTTGCGCTTGGTTTCAATAAAGGCACGACGTTAGCCTTTGTCATGGCGGCAGGGTTTATCGCAGATACAGCAAGCTTGCCGCTGATTGTCTCGAACCTCGTTAATATTGTTTCTGCGGATTTCTTTAATATTGGATTTACTGAATATGCATCGATTATGGTGCCAGTAGATATTGCAGCAATTGTTGCAACACTCGTGATGTTGCATTGGTTTTTCCGTAAAGATATTCCTAAACAATATGATGTAACCAAACTGAGTGAACCGACTTTAGCCATTAAGGATATGACTACCTTTAAAGCGGGTTGGTTAGTACTGGTGTTATTACTGGTTGGTTTTTTTGTTTTAGAGCCTTTGGGGATTCCGGTTAGTGCGATTGCCGCTATTGGCGCCTTAATTCTTTGGGTGATTGCAGCCAGAGGCCAAACGATTAATACCAAAAAAGTCTTACGTGGTGCACCGTGGCAAATCGTCATTTTCTCTTTAGGTATGTATTTGGTTGTTTATGGTTTAAGAAATGCAGGGTTAACCGATTATCTTTCTGAAACGCTCAATTACCTTGCGGATAAAGGGTTATGGGTAGCAACAATTGGTACGGGATTTATCACTGCATTTTTATCCTCAATAATGAATAACATGCCAACGGTATTAATTGGTGCGCTATCTATTGAAGGGAGTGACGCGACGGGGTTAATCCAACAAGCAATGGTTTATGCCAATGTGATTGGTGCCGATTTGGGGCCTAAAATCACACCAATAGGGAGTTTGGCGACATTGTTGTGGCTTCATGTTTTATCACAAAAGAACATGACCATTACATGGGGATATTATTTCAAAACAGGGATTATCATGACGATCCCGGTGCTCATAGTCACACTTGTTGCGCTAGTGCTCCGACTTTCACTATTAAATTAAAGGTAACCCAATGAATGATATCACCATCTACCATAACCCCAATTGCGGTACTTCGCGCAATACCCTTGCAATGATCCGCAATAGTGGTGTTGAGCCAACGATTATTTACTATCTTGACACGCCGCCGACTAAGGATGTGTTAGTAAAACTTATTGCCGATATGAAAATCACGGTAAGGGCATTACTGCGAAAAAATGTTGAACCATATGAGCAATTAAATTTAGAACAAGATAACTATACAAATGACCAACTCATTGATTTTATGTTGCAGTACCCGATTCTGATTAATCGGCCGATTGTCGTCACTCCACTAGGCGTAAAGTTGTGCCGGCCTTCTGAAGTGGTATTAGATATTTTACCAAATAGGCAACAAAGTGATTTTATCAAAGAAGATGGTGAGGTTGTGATTGATAAGCAAGGTAAATAAGCGGGGAACTGTTTATAGGCTAATCGATTTATATTGAATGCTTGTTTCTATACGGAAAAATTAAGCTGAGCTGAGTTAATCACATTTATATAAATGTGATTCTGAGTCATTGATGAAATTCCGCCAAGAGTGGCGATTGCATCGATATTAAGTTGAATGATTAGCTATCACTGAGCGCCAAATATTGACCGGAGAGTCACTATTAAAATAGCTATCTCCGGTTTGCTTATCGTAACAAAATCGCAGTTTTTATCATGTTGAAGGCCACTTAAGCTGTATGCCTTCAACGCTTTTGTGCTGTTATCCTTTAACCCCACCTGCGGTTAAGCCATTAACTAGCCAACGTTGTGCGAGTAAAAAGACGACAGTGATTGGAATGGCGGAAAGTACCGCGGCAGCCGCGAAGTCGCCCCATAAGTAGTTCTGTGGGTTGAGATATTGTTGCATTCCGACAGCGAGCGTATAGCTTTCAACATCACGCAATAATAATGAAGCAACGGGAACCTCTGTGATCGCAGCAATAAACGATAAAATAAACACGACGGCTAAAATGGGAACGGATAACGGGAGCAAGACTAATCTAAAGGCTTGCCACGGTGTTGCGCCATCTAAAGCGGCGGCTTCTTCCAGTGAGCCATCGATAGTTTCAAAATAGCCTTTAATCGTCCAAACGTGTAAAGCAATACCGCCCAAATAAGCAAAGATAACGCCACCGTGGGTATTCAAACCAATGATGGGGATGTATTGCCCTAGGCGATCAAATAGGGCATATAAAGCCACAAGAGAGAGTACGGCAGGGAACATTTGGAAAATTAACATTCCCTTTAATATTGTAGACTTACCTTTAAATTTCATGCGTGCGAAAGCATAAGCGCAGGTGGTTGATAGGGTGACGATACCAATCGCGGTAACACCTGCCACCTTTACGGAGTTCCACAGCCATAATAAAACGGGAAAAGGCGGTGGAGTGACTCTACCATCAGCATGTTCAATGCTAAAGCCAAGAGCCAGACGCCAGTGATCCCAAGAGATATGTTCAGGAATTAAACTCCCTGTTGCAAAGTTGCCGGGGCGTAATGAAATCGCGACCACCATTAGAAGTGGAAACATAATGGCAGCGATAAAAACCAGTAAAAATAAATGTGTAAATGCAATGCGCCATTTCTGTGATTTAGCTTGTACCATCGACATAGTTTGGCTTCTCCGTTAATCAAATTTCATGCGGGTTGCTTTAAGGTTAATAATGGCTAAGACACCAACAATTAAGAATATCAACGTGGCAATAGCTGCGGCTAAACCAAATTCTTGCCCACCACCGCCTTCAAAAGCAATCCGATAAGTGTAGCTTACCAGTAAGTCTGTATAACCCGCAGGGGTTGTTGTTCCGATGCGATCTGGACCACCATTCGTCAGTAGTTGAATGAGGACAAAGTTATTAAAGTTAAAGGCAAAACTGGCAATCATTAATGGGGTTAGTGGTTTAAGTAATAAGGGCAGCGTAATGTAAAAGAAATTTTGCAAAGGCCCCGCACCATCCATTGCTGATGCTTCGTATAAATCCTCTGGTATGGCTTTAAGTAACCCCATGCATAAAATCATCATATAAGGGTAGCCCAACCATGTATTGACGATAATAATCATTAATCTTGCAGTATTTGGGTCACTAAACCAGTCTGGTTTTATACCAAACAAGGTGCTCAATACCATGTTGATTTCACCAAAACTTTGATTAAATAACCCTTTGAATATCAAGATGGAAATGAACGCAGGAACGGCATAAGGTAAAATGAGTAGCAGCCTGTAGATTGCTTTCCCTTTAAGTTGCTCCCATTGAATTAGGCAGGCTAACACCATGCCAACCGCGACAGTTAAAACGACGGTCAGTACGGAAAAAACAATGGTCCATAGGAAAATCGCAATAAAGGGTTTTTGAATACCTTCATCCGTAAATACGCGAGCGAAGTTGTCCCAATTAACGGTGACCGTATAGCCAGGAGTAAGGCGTTCGCCTGTCCATTCACCTAAATTATTAATTGCTTCATAATAACCAACTTCATTATTTGGTCGATAAACAACCCCAGTTTTATTATTTGTTAGCAAGCCATCTGCCGCTAAGGTGTATAACGGGTTTGTACTGGAAAATTGGCGTAGAGAGCTAATCACTAATTTAGCACCATTAGGCATCACCGCAGTGATATCAGCCAGTTTTTGCCTGTTTTGCGTGACCGTTCGCAGTGTTGCGCGTTCACCTTCTGGCACTTTTGGCGTTTCTTCTAGCGAAATTTGTTGTTTACCATCTAACGAAAAAGGGGCGGAGCTGAATAATTGCTCACCATCTTTAAGCACGAGCTGCCATTGGTTATCTCGTTGATATAAATTGAAATTTAATGCTTTTCCTGTTTGAAATGACCTATCTAATAGGACTTCTTGTGCTCGCTCAAAGGTGAGTTGGTTGGTGCTGCTATAGTTGGTAAACGCGATGGCGATTGTGGCAACTAATGGGAAAAGCACAAATAAGGCCATTCCAGCCAAGCCTGGGTATACATAGCGCCATGCATAGGTTTTACGATTAGCATAAATATATAACCCCACGGAGCACAATGTTAGGGTTAAAATGGCAAACAGGTATTCCCCTTGTGCATACATTAAAACCACAAGGTAGCAGGATAATAAGCCAAGTAGGCTAACAAGAGACCATTTGACCAAATGGTTCTGCCACCAATGAGGTCGTTTTACGACATCCATGAAGTTGTTCCTCGACAATGGAATGCTTGATGACCCCGCTAAACCTTAACGGGGTCGTTAGGCAAATTATTTCACGATACGTTTTTGCGCATCATTTAATGCATCAGTGACCGTTTGGCGCTCAGAAAGCGCATTCAGGGTTGCAGTACGAACGGCATACCAAAAAGCAGACATTTGAGGGATGTTAGGCATGATTTCACCATTGCGCGCATTTTGCATGGTAGCGGCAATACGTGAGTCTTGTTCCAGTTTCTCTTGGTAAGATTTTAAGGCGACAGCACCGAGTGGCTTATCTTTATTAACGCTTTCTAACCCTTCATCTGTTATTAGGTAATTTTCGAGGAACTCTTTGGCGAGCTCTTTATTTGGGCTGGCTGCGTTGATCCCAGCACTGAGAACACCGACGAAAGGTTTTGACGGCTGTCCGTGGAAGGTCGGTAAAACAGCGACGCCATAATTGATATTGCTTTTATCGATATTTCCCCAAGACCAAGGACCATTGATGGTCATCGCGGTATTGCCTTTATTGAAGGCCGCTTCTGAAATGGAGTAGTCAGTGTCTGGGCTGATATGTTTATTTTTTACCATATCAACGATAAATGAGAGCCCTGCAACCGACCCTGCATTATTAACCCCGATATCTTTAACATCGTATTTGCCATTGACGGACTTAAATGCGTATCCGCCATCAGCGGCAATGAGTGGCCATGTGAAGTAAGGTTCTTGTAAGTTGAACATGATGGCACTTTTGCCTTGTTCACGCAGTTGTTTATCCAGCGCTGGGATTTCTTCCCATGTTTTAGGCGGGTTAGGGACTAAGTCTTTATTGTAGATGAGCGATAAAGACTCAACGGCAATAGGATAGGCAATGAGTTTTCCGTCAAATACCGTTGCATCCCATGCAAAATCAAACACTTTGTCTTTAAATGTTTGGTCAGGGGTGATTTCAGCTAATAAACCCGATTGTGCATAACCGCCAAATCGGTCATGGGCCCAGAAGATAATATCCGGACCATCTCCTGTTGCTGCCACCATAGGGAATTTTTCTTCTAACTTGTCAGGGTGCTCGACACTGACTTTAATACCGGTACTTTCTTCAAATTGCTTACCAACTTCAGCTAAACCATTATAGCCTTTGTCACCATTGATCCAGATGACGAGTTTTCCCTCTTCCATTTTTGCTAATGCAGAGGTAGAGAATATTGCTGTAATTAATGTTGAAAGCACGAGTAGGCGAGTGCTAGTTTTTGTTTTCATGTTCCCGTCCTGTAGTTGTGATAGAGAGCAGTACTGTTTTAAGTTTGCGTTGTCAAAACGATATTCTCATCATCCCCCACTCTACGCCTCCACCTGTTGCATTGTGATCTAATTAACATAATTGCTATTTCTGCAATCAAGGTCACAACAATCAGGTGGAATATCATGGCCTAGCGCCCAAAAATCATCAATAGCTTACGTAATTTTCTCATGACGGTTCAATTTTATCCTTCTTTCTCCTCCCTCCATAAAAAAGTACGGACGGATGATTATTCATTTTCAACAATCCGTTATAGTCCCTGCCATTGAAATATACTTGTTTGCAAACAGTAAGATGTCATGAGGATTAGAAGTATGGCGAGTGTGCAGTTACAGAATGTGACTAAGGCGTGGGGGGATGTCGTGGTATTGAAAAATATCAATCTCGATATCCAAGAGGGTGAGTTTGTTGTTTTTGTTGGGCCATCAGGCTGCGGTAAATCGACGTTATTGCGGATGATCGCAGGCCTTGAAGATATCACTAGTGGTGATTTATTCATCGGCGAAACAAAAATGAATGAAATACCACCTGCAGAACGCGGTGTTGGAATGGTTTTTCAGTCTTATGCACTCTATCCGCACCTGAGCGTTGCCGAAAACATGTCGTTTGGTTTGAAATTATCCGGTGTTAGTAAAGCGATAAGAAACCAACGAGTCACACAAGTCGCCGAGGTTTTGCAACTGGCTCATTTACTTGAGCGACGGCCTAAAGCGCTATCCGGCGGGCAACGTCAGCGTGTCGCCATTGGGCGTACCTTGGTTGCGGAGCCAAACGTATTTTTATTGGATGAACCGTTATCTAACCTTGATGCGGCTTTGCGAGTGCAAATGCGTATTGAAATATCCAAGCTGCATAAACGGTTGAAACGCACAATGATATATGTGACTCATGACCAAGTAGAAGCGATGACTCTTGCCAATAAAATTGTGGTACTGGATGCCGGAAGAGTGGCGCAAGTGGGTAAGCCTCTGGAGCTTTACCATTATCCTGCTGACCGTTTTGTTGCAGGGTTTATTGGATCGCCAAAAATGAATTTTTTACCTGTAAAGGTAACTGCCACCGCAGTAGAACAAGTTCAAGTTGAATTACCCAATAACCAAAAGATTTGGCTACCTGTTGATAGCTCAAATGTTCAAGTCGGTAGCCGGATGTCTTTAGGGGTTCGCCCTGAACATCTTTTACCGAGCAACATTGCCAGCATTGTTTTAGAGGGGACTGTGCAAGTTGTTGAGCAGTTAGGTAATGAAACACAAATCTATATTCAGATCCCTGCTATCTCCCAAAACCTTGTATATCGGCAAAACGATATTGTGTTAGTTGAGGAGGGGGCCTCATTCGCCATTGGTCTGCCACCTGAACGCTGCCACCTATTTCGAGAGGATGGTACTGCGTGTCGTCGGTTGCATAAAGAACAGGGCGTTTAACACTATCCCTACATAATAAAAGCAACTCTAGGAGTATTAAAATGATAACTTTGCGTAAGCATTCGTTAACTATGGCTATTCTTGCAGCAACAGTTCCACTACAGGCATTCGCAGTTGATTTCCACGGTTATGCGCGTTCTGGTATTGGTTGGACGGGAAGCGGTGGAGAGCAAAAATGTTTTCAAGTCACAGGTGCACAAAGTAAATACCGTTTAGGTAATGAATGTGAAACTTACGCAGAGTTAAAATTAGGGCAAGAGGTATGGAAAGAAGGCGATAAGAGCTTTTATTTTGATACGAATGTCGCTTATTCCGTTTCGCAGCAGAATGACTGGGAAAGCACTAGCCCCGCTTTTCGTGAGGTTTTTGTGCAAGGGAATAACCTGATCGACAGTTTACCAGAAGCTGATATTTGGGCGGGTAAGCGTTTCTATAAACGTCACGATATTCATATGATTGACTTTTACTATTGGGATATTTCAGGTCCAGGCACAGGGATTGATAATATTGATTTAGGTTTCGGAAAACTGGCGTTAGCGGCGACTCGCGCTTCTGAAACGGGTGGTTCCTACAACTTCATTAGTAATCAGCAACGTAAGTATGCAGATCGTACTGCAAATGATACCTATGATGTCCGTCTATCAAACCTTGAAGTCAACCCAGGTGGTGTTCTAGAACTGGGAATCGACTATGGGCGTGCAAACCCTTCTGATGGTTACCATTTAGAAAATGATGCCTCAAAAAATGGTTGGATGTTCACTGCGGAACACACTCAAAGTGTTCTCAATGGCTTCAATAAATTTGTTGTTCAGTACGCAACGGATGCGATGACATCTCAAGGGAAAGGTGTGGCGCAAGGCTCAAGTATTAACAATGACGGTAAGCTATGGCGGTTTATTGATCACGGAGGTATTTCCCTCGGTGATAAATGGGACTTAATGTATGTCGGAATGTACCAAAAACTCGACTTGGATAATGGCAAAGGAACGGATTGGTGGACGGTCGGTGTCAGACCTATGTACAAGTGGACACCAATAATGAGCACATTATTTGAAGTTGGGTACGATAACGTGAAATCCCAAGAGGTTGGCTCACATAATAGCCAATATAAAATGACGTTAGCCCAGCAATGGCAAGCCGGAGATAGTATTTGGTCTCGTCCCGCCATTCGTTTCTATGTAAGTTATGCAAAATGGGATGAAAACTGGGGCTATGCGAAAAATAGCAGCGGCGATATTACCAATAATGCATTCCGAGATAATAGCGGTAAAGGCACGTTAACCAATAGTCGTGGTGATAATGACGAATTCACTTATGGCGCTCAAATGGAAATTTGGTGGTAATTACAAAGGGAAGGTAGCGATATCTTCCCATTTATTATCAATGCGATGATAGGTGAAAAATATAATGAAAAAGAAACTTTTAGCGCTGTGTTTAAGTATGGGGTTGCTGGCGGGGGTACCTGCTATCAGTTTCGCAGAAGTGAATATCGTGCCGCAAGATTTATCAGCAGCACCCAATATAGCGACAACTGCATTACAGCAACTATCATGGATACCAGTTAATCCAGCTGAAAAATCAATTATTGATTTAGCTCAACAAGGGCAATCCCTTAATTTCGCCAATATTAGTGGCCCTGTTGCTGCTTATAGTGTTCCTGCCAATATGGGTGAGTTAACCATAAACTTGAATAGCGAAATAAACCGCCATCAAGTGTATTCGCCTAATGTGTTGGTTTTTGACCAAAATATGACGCCTTTTGCTTATTTCCCTAGCCAATATTTTACTTATCAAGAGGCCAGTGTCATGGAAGGTGATAGCCTGAGTGGCACAATTAAACTGACTCCTGCATTAGGCCAAAAACAGCTTTATTTACTGGTGTTTACCACACCGGATGATTTAAAGAACACGACAACTCAAATTGACCCAGCAAAAGCTTACGCGAAGGGTGTCGGAAATGCGGTGCCTGATATTCCAGACCCCATCGCTAAGCACGTAACTCAAGGTAAGTTAAAGCTAAATGTCGCTTCAAATTCGAATTCAAGCGTGTTGATTGGTGCACTATTTGGTTCACCTAAAGTTGCCCCTGTCACTGTGGGGGATACTGCAAGTACATCGGTTGCAGTGGCTACTCCGCCAGTAAAACAAGCCGAAATTTTATCCGGTACAGAAGATTACTTTAATCAGGCTATTAAAAAATCGATTGATAACGGTGATATAGATAGTGCATTGAAATTGCTTGATGAAGCTGAACGTTTAGGATCCAAATCGGCACGTAAGACATTTATTGAAAATGTGAAAAAGCCATAAATTTAAATACCTCGTTGTTGTTCTATGTCCTCTAAGTGCGCGTAATGCGCACTTTTTTAATGATGCGTCGAGCGTGGTGCTGTCTGTTTGCTGTGCTGGCCGTTCCTGCATTAACATGAACCAACTTCGTATGTACGGGGGTGTTCCAGTCTCCTATTCGATTCTAGATTGATCAGAGTGAATACGTTGTAATCGAACTGAAGCTCGCTATAAGCTTATTTTTTATTGTACATTGCAAGTAAAATTTAACTTATGTGATGAAAGAATTATGGATAATTCAATAAATGCTAACCTTAAATATATAACGTTTACGAAAGGTACGAACACCGTTATAGTCAAAAACGGATTCTCATGGACGGCATTTTTCTTTGGTTTTTGGGTGTATCTGTATAGAAAAATGTGGGGGTCTTTTGCTCTGTGGTTAGTTGTTGGTCTTATATTTATAACGTTGTCGCTTGGTGCGAACGGTATTGCAGAAAGTACTGGTGACACTAGGCTAGCATCGGTGATCTTTTTAATTAGAATTTTATATTCTGTGTATCAAGGTGCCACAATCAACAAAAACTATATGTTTAGATTAAAAATGCAAGGGTACGTTTGATAGTGGTGTAATGTGCGGTTATCACGAACTGAGTATCTGATGATAGTGTACTTAGCCTGAACTATATCAGTCACAACACCATTCCTCTCAGTCTTAATAAATCCAATAAAAATGCTGACATGGCAAGCTAAATTGTTTAGTTAAAGTGCTTATCGAGTTATTCATTCTAATTTTTTCAAGGTTGCCTAGTGCGGCCTCTTTTATTAGTGGTGTGAGAGGATGACAGGAGTGTTCCTGTCTTCTACTCGATTTAAACCGCATTATAGCCCATGGTTTGCAGTAATTGGCGAGCGAGTGCCACTGCTTCTTGGCGATGAAGCACGCCCAGTTTTTGATACAGATTGCGAATATGTGTTTTTATTGTGGTCGAAGCCACGTTAAATTCATTGGCTATTTGCACATTGCTATAACCTGAGTAAATCAACCCAAGGACTTGCCATTCGCGTTGAGTTAGCGGGCTAATTCTTATTAACTCAGGAACTTGAGGATGGGTTAATAAGCGATTTACAAAGTTTTCATCAAAGTGAGCAAACTTGTGGCGATGATGTTGATTGATTTCACGTAAAATATGCTGTGCTCTGTGTCTTTCTAGTTCAGAAAGGACATTAAGCTGTAGCAACAAGCGCAATTGCTGCGCCATCGATTCACCTTCAATGACAAAATAGCTCAGAAAACCAGTACGACCCGCAAGATTAAGGGCTTCAATCAGTGTCGATTGGGCGGCATTTTTGTCATTTTTCTGCCAATAAAGTTGATTAAGCAGCAGTAAATTGCGATTTAAATCACTCACTAGCTCCAAATTGCGCGCATTAAGATTCAACTCTTCAAGGATTTCAAACGCGGAGTCATATTCACCAAGTAGAATTTGGGCACGGGCAATATTACGCCATTGACGTTGTAAAAAATGATTACTTGCCAAAGCGGGTTTTAATGTTTGTTGTAACCAGCTTTCAGCGGCAGTTTTATCATTGATTAACTGCCAATAAATGACTCTCGCTTCATCAGCATTTGAGACCCAGTCATCATGATAGATCCCATTGCTGAGTAAATTTTCGATTAAATGCAAATGACTGCGAGCGTTATCAATATCACCACGAACGAGCGCATTGAGTACAACTAAAACAACACATTGCAGCTGTTGTTGAGGTTGGTAATTTGACAGTACTTTCATGCCTAAACGTGCTGCACTTTCCGATTCTTCGAGTCTTCCCCAAGCCCACATTAATTGTGAGCGAATACGTAAGAGAAATTCATGCATAGGCAATTGTTCTAGATGTTGTTCATGAATTAACTCAGACGCTTTTTCTTGAATATCATAGGCTGATTGCAGAAACCCACGCGCGAATAAAATCTCACTTTGTTGCAGCATGCTCCATAGAACATAGTGCCAAGTTGAATGGCGATGGGCCATGGCTTCGATTTCTTGCATCATGCTAAGGGAACGCTGTAAATTCCCCGTGCAATGATGAACTTCACCGAGTACAGATGTTGCAATGATATGCCCATAATAGTTGGTTTCAGGAAGCAAATTGAGCGCGGAGTGTGCCAGTTTCTCTGCTTCATTTGGGTTACCCTTATTGATAGCAACTTGGGCGCGTAGCGCGTCAAATTCACCCCGTAGCGCATGGTCGAGTTCTTTGGTCATTTCTCGCTCGGCGCTATCCAATAAAGTATTCACTTCACCATAGCGATGCTGGCTTTGCATTAACCAAGCTTGTAATAAAATAAGCTTAGGATTATCCAATAGCATTTCCCACGGTATAGCCTGTAATGAGCTTTCGAGTAATGATAATTCACTTTGATGGAATAGCTCCCATGCATGCTGTAGTAGGATGTCCCGTAACATTAATGGATTTTCAGCGGCGAGAGCGTGGTGGATAGCTTCGCTCGGGAAACCCAGTGCCATCCAGCCTTCTGCGGCAGCGTGATGCAGTTGAGGAAGTTCGCTGGCGAGTTCCCATTGGCAACGCTGCCTCAAGAAACTACTAAATAAGGGATGGTAATTAAACCAATCACCGTAGCTATCCATTCGTTGTAAAAATAGCCCTTGGCGTTCGATATCTTCCAATTGCATTTGGCCATTTTCCGTACCAGAAATACGCGCAATTAATGCATCATTCATTGAGCGCAATAATGAACTGGTCAGAAGTAAACGGCGCATTTCCCCATTTACATTGTCGAGAACCTCATCCACTAAATATTCATTTAGGTGACTGGAATTAATCCCTGATAATCGACGTGCGGAGTGTTTTGCTGCATGGGAGTCTTGCTTAGCTGATAGGGCGATTAACTGCAATGCCGTAACCCAACCCGCAACATCATCACATAACCGTTGGCATTCGCTTGTTTCCAGTGGGATTTCAAGGCGATTATCAAAAAATTGTTTGGCTTCTGGATGGGTGAAGGCTAAATGCTGACTGTCGATTTCAAGAAGCTGCTCTTGCACTCGTAAATTAGCAACACCTAACTGAGGGACATTGCGGGAGGAGATAACAAGTGTCAGGTTATCAGGTTGGTGTTTCAAAAAAAAACGCATAGCATCATGAATGGCTGGGTTATTGATCAGATGATAGTCATCAATGATTAGCCAAATGGGGTGCTGCCATTGTGTTAATTCGATAAAAAGCAATGAAAACAATGAGTTTAAATTAGCGTATTGGCGTTTTTGTGCCATTGATTCGCTATTTGGGCAACAACCTTGGGTGGCTTGTTGGATTGCCGCAATTAAATAATGGGCAAAACGTTCCGATTGGTTGTCTCCATCATCGAGTGTGTACCAACCGATATGTTGTTTCTCGGTTGCCCAATGGGAAAGTAACGTCGTTTTTCCGTACCCCGCAGGGCTAGTGACTAAAATAAGGCGGTAATGTGTTGTTGACCCTAATAAAGTTAAAAGTCGCTCGCGCACCACCGTATTTTGATGGCGGACAGGACGGCTTAACTTAGACGGAATTAACATACTCAGTGGGGTAACCATACGGAAGAAGTACTCGCTCGTGATATATCAAAGTTCTTTATATAACTTCTATCAGATTCTAGATTTATGCAAGCATGTTAGATCATTGATCATGACAAAGGTGCGCAGTATCACAATTTACTCTGATTTCGTTAGAACGCATTTTTAGCGTGAGGCAATAGAACAATATCGAAAAGCTTTTATGGGGGGATGAGGCGATCAAGAATATTGAGATAACGGTTAGATGGGATAGGAGGAATGATAAAGATTTAAATTAACTTTTTGATTTTAATTTATTTTTTGTTTTATTTTTCTCCTCCTCCTACCTACTCCCGATAGAATTTTGTCTGGGATGAGGAAGGGGGTTAAAGCGCTCTGCATACTAGGCCAATACATTCTTACTAATAATGAGGTCTGGTTATTTATGTCGCATCTTACCTTCAACAAAACACAATTTCAGGCAGCACTAAAACGTCAATGGCAATTTTTAGGGCTGGAGTCAGAACAGGAAATGACTTCCCACCAATGGTGGCAGGCAATTAGTCATGCTGTTGCTGAGTTATTGGCAGCGAATCCTAAAAAATCCACATCCTCCACACTTCGTCATGTGAATTATATTTCAATGGAGTTTCTGATTGGGCGCTTAACAGGAAATAACTTGTTAAACCTAGGTTGGTACCAGGAAATTGCAGATATATTAAAAGAATACCATATTGAGTTAAGTGATTTACTTGAAGAAGAAGTTGATCCGGCATTAGGGAATGGCGGATTAGGGCGGCTTGCAGCTTGCTTCTTAGACTCAATGGTCACTGTTGGTCAACCTGCGATTGGTTACGGCTTGAATTATCAATATGGCTTGTTTAAACAGTCATTTGTGGATGGTAAGCAAGTGGAAGCCCCTGATAATTGGCAGCGTGATAGCTATCCATGGTTTAGACATAATGCTGAGTTAAATGTACAAGTAGGTATTGGTGGCAACGTCACACAAGATGGTCATGTTTCACGTTGGGAACCTGCTTTTATCATACAGGGTGAAGCGTGGGATTTACCGGTTGTCGGTTATTTGAATAATGAAACGCAGCCTTTACGTTTATGGCAAGCGTCACATGCTCAACCATTTAATTTCGAATTATTCAATGAAGGACACTTTTTAGAGGCAGAAAAAACAGGGGTAGACGCGCAGAAACTGACCCAAGTTTTATACCCAAATGACAATCACTTAGCAGGAAAACAATTACGTTTAATGCAGCAATATTTTCAATGTGCTTGCTCTGTTGCGGATATTTTACGCCGTCACCATCGTGAAGGCAGAGCGATAGCGTCATTACCTGAATACGAAGTGATTCAATTGAATGATACGCACCCAACGATTGCTATTCCTGAAATGATGCGTGTATTGCTGGATGAACACCTGCTCGATTGGGATACCGCATGGAAAATCACGAGCCAAACATTTGCTTATACTAATCACACTCTGTTGCAAGAAGGGCTTGAGTGCTGGGATGAAAGCATTATGCAGCCGTTGTTACCTCGTCATATGCAGATCATTCATGAAATTAATCAGCGGTTTAAAAAATTGGTCGAACAAAAATGGCCAACTGACCAGACGGTTTGGCCTAAAGTTGCTGTGGTTTATGAAGGGCAGGTACGCATGGCAAACTTGTGCGTCGTATCTTGCTTCGCGATTAATGGTGTTGCCGCGTTGCACTCTAAGTTAATCACGACAGATTTATTCCCTGAATATAATCAGTTATGGCCTGAGAAATTTCTGAACATCACCAATGGCGTCACACCACGTCGTTGGATTAAACAGTGTAACCCTGAGTTAGCAGCGTTAATTGATGAGACGGTTAAGCATGAATGGGCTAATGACCTTGAAGCGATCAACGTCTTGGAAGAACATGTTGACGACCGCCAATTCCAGCAAAAATACCGTGCAATTAAGCAACGTAATAAGCAACGATTAGCAGAGTTTGTCAAAGCGCGTACAGGTATCGTGATCAATCCGCAAGCCATGTTTGATATTCAAATCAAGCGGTTGCATGAGTATAAGCGTCAGCACCTTAATTTATTACATATACTTGCTCTGTATAAAGATATTCGTGAGAACCCAACAACACCACGCGTACCTCGCGTATTCTTGTTTGGCGCTAAAGCGGCACCTGGCTATTATTTGGCTAAGAATATTATTTATGCCATCAATAAAGTTGCTGAAGCGATAAACAATGACCCAATTGTGGGGGATCAACTTAAAGTCGTCTTTTTACCTGATTACTGTGTTTCTGTTGCCGAAAAACTTATCCCAGCAGCGGATATTTCTGAACAAATCTCAACGGCGGGCAAAGAAGCTTCAGGAACGGGTAATATGAAGTTAGCGTTAAATGGGGCATTGACGATGGGAACACTGGATGGTGCAACGGTGGAAATTGCAGAACAAGTGGGCGCAGAAAATATATTTATTTTTGGACTGACTGTTGATGAAGTTAAGCAACTGAAAGCGAACGGGTATGACCCACTCACATGGCGTAAAAATAATCCTGTACTGGATGCGGTTCTCACTGAATTAGAAGATGGCACCTACAGTGACGGTGATACGCAAGCCTTTGCACAGTTGGTACAGAGTCTGGGCAAAGAAGGCGGAGACCCTTATTTATTGATGGCTGATTTTGCGAGCTACGTTGATGCACAACAAAAAGCGGCAACGTTATATCAAGATCAAGATGCATGGACACGAACAGCCATCTTAAATACAGCACGCTGCGGCATGTTCAGTTCAGACCGTACCATTGCTGATTATCAAGCGCGTATTTGGCAAGCAAAGCGTGAGGCATAGGAGAGAATATGCAGTGTGAAAGAAAGAATGTTGAAAGGCTCTCGCCAGACATCGCTGCAAACTATATTAATGCCTATGGTCAGTTGCAGGATATTGAATTAGATATCCAGCAAAAGTTGTTTGATGCTATGGGGGGGGAGGCCCCCCATTTAAAACAACAAAGTCTGCCTTTGCCAACCGTAAAAGTCATTCGTGAGAATGATGAAATCAGTATCGCCATTCAAGGGAGTGGCGAGTTTCAATGGGTGTTTGAAACGGAAAATCAGCAATGCCAACACCAAGGAAATGTGTTGGCTGGGCATCCGCTAGTGTTGCCTGCAAATCTTACTGTGGGTTACCACAGTTTGCTCCTTAAGCAGCAAGAAAAGCAATGGCATTGTACGGTGATTGTGGCACCAAAGCGTTGTTATATACCGGCTGAAATTGAGAAGGGCAAAAAGCTGTGGGGCGCGAATATTCAGCTCTATACATTACGATCAAACCGTAATTGGGGGATTGGTGACTTTGGTGATCTTCAGCATTTAGTCGGGGAAATAGCGACTCGAGGCGGTAGCTTTGTGGGCTTAAACCCCATTCACTCATTATTTCCAGCAAACCCAGAAAGTGCCAGCCCATACAGCCCATCTTCACGTAGTTGGCTCAATATTATCTATATTGATGTGGATTCGGTTGCTGACTTTCAATTAAGTGAGCAAGGAAAGCGCTGGTGGGATTTAGCGGAAACGCAGGCTCGTTTACACTCCGCTAGAACGAGTGATCTTGTTGACTATTCGACGGTTACTGAATTAAAACTAACGGCATTAACCTTTGCTTGGCAACAATTTTCATTACGAGAGAAAGCAGACTCATTACGTTTAGCTTTTGAACAGTTTGTCGATGAACGTGGTGAGAGTTTATATTGGCAAGCCGCCTTTGATGCACTACATGCGACCTTGATGGCGCAAAACGAAGCTTATTGGGGATGGCCTGTTTGGCCTGAGGAGTATCGCCATGCAGACTCTCCATCAGTAAAACAATTTTGCACAGAACATCAAGATGAAATCGCATTTTGGTCGTGGTTGCAATGGTTGGCATGGCAGCAATTTTCTGACTGTTGGCAACGTTGCCGTGATGCCAATATGCCAATAGGTTTATACCGAGATTTAGCCGTTGGTGTTACCCAAGGAGGGGCTGAGACGTGGTTCGACAGCAAGTTATATTGTACTCAAGCCTCTACTGGTGCTCCGCCTGATATCTTAGGGCCGCTAGGGCAAAATTGGGGAGTGGCGCCTTTTAACCCATACACCTTAGTAGAACGTGCTTATGCGCCTTTTATCGACTTAATACGTGCAAATATGGAAAATTGCGGGGCATTGCGTATTGATCATGTGATGTCATTATTACGTCTTTGGTGGGTGCCCGAAGGAGAAAGCGCAGCGCGTGGCGCCTATGTGCGTTATCCCGTGGATGATCTTCTGGCTATCTTGGCATTAGAAAGTCAGCGTATGAAGTGCATGGTTATTGGCGAAGATCTTGGTATCGTCCCTGAGGAAATCGTCAGTAAACTGCATGACTATGGTGTGTTTTCATACAAAGTGTTGTGGTTTGAGCATGACGACCAACGTCAAGCCCGACCTCCTGAAATGTGGGCGGAGCAAGCGATGGCTGTCATATCGACACATGATATGGCAACACTAAAAGGATATTGGGAAGGGCATGACTTTGTATTGGGTGAGCAATTAGGTCTTTATCCCGATGCCAACATGTTAGCTCACCTAAGACAGGATCGCGAGGCGGTAAAACAGGGCTTGTTAACCGCGTTAAGGTCGAGAAACACGGATAATCCACTTGCGAACGGGCATTTATCGGCAGATGAAGTATCACAAGATCTTGTCGAGCAATTACATCGTTTTGTCGCGGGCTCAAGCAGTGCATTATTGGGGTTACAACCGGAAGATTGGTTAGGAATAAAGGAGCCCGTAAATATCCCCGGAACCAGTTATGAATACCCTAACTGGCGCCGTAAGCTCACGAATACTTTAGAAGAGATGTTTGCCAGTCAGCACGTTAATCGCTTAATCGAAGAGGTGGATAAACAACGTAACCCTTTGAGTTAACTTTTATTTTTTTTTGGTGGATATGTCCTGTTGTTGGGGCATATCCATTCAAAACGCGACATTTCTTATTTTTTGCCCGCGACGAGTATAACGCAATCACCGAGATAGCAAAGGTGCAACATTTTACCCATTGTTAAGAATGTGCTAGCGGTGTGCGCTAATAATTAAAAAAGGTGAATAGCGATTAAAAATTTCAGCTTCTGGTTTTGCCAATAGGGCTTCATTAATGACTTTGGGCTCTTTAAGTGCATCGATAACAAATCCTGCGTTGAGTAACCCCATAATATAACTTTCGACAGTTCGGTGATATTTAATGACGTTATCAACAAACCATGAGGTATGACGTATAGATTCATCCTGATAATTATCGACAGGCATACAGATAAACTCACCAGACTCATTTTTCATAAATGAAGATGCATGAGCCGTACACATTGGATGTTCAACCGAAAATATAAATTTCCCGCCCTCTTTGAGGTGAGAATAGACCTCGCTTGCAAGCTGATTAAAGTTTTCGATATAGTGGATTGCAAGAGAGGAAATAATAAAGTCAAAATGTTCAACGAATGTCATAGGATCAGTCATTGACGCATGAATATACTCAATATCATCAGTATGGGTCAGCTTTTTGGCTTGTTCTATCATGTTACTTGAAAGCTCAATACCGTAAACTTTTTTCGCCCCTTTATGTAGCGCGGCGAAATATTTTGCATAAATAAGTAATCAATTCCGCATTATATAGACTCGGTTAAATTGCTGATTTTGCACTATGCAAAATTGATCACTACTGATTAACCCATGAAGCGCTGAGCAGAAAAAGCATCCATCTTCGCTTTTTAATATTAATTAAAGCGAATATACTTCGTCCTTACAAATCCGAACCGCGAATAATCGTACAATACCAGCGGCTATCTAAATCCTTTTCAGCTTTTATTACATCACCCACGTTTAATTTATAAGATGCGACAATTGTGCCCGTAGGCGTGTTGCCCCTTAAATTTCCTAGATTTGATAGGTCGATACTTGTATTTGAATCAGCAACTTTGATAAATATCTTTTGGTTGGCAAAGGCCCCTGTAAAATCAGTGTATTTTGTTGCTGTGGTATTAGCAGTTTTATGGAAATACCCATTTCTTACACTCGGCTTGGGGTTGCCACTTTCAAGTAGATTCCATTTATAAACAGATAACGCACCATCTAAAGGCACATTGTAAAGTGGCATATTAGAAGATGTGCTAAGAACAGGAATACCAACTTTGCACGTATTGCTTGTTGTGTTGATTGTCACAAACATCCGAGTCGGTATCTTGTCTTTAGCTAAACCCTTCGGAGCAACTCTTACACCAGCCAAATGATTTTTACCGTTACCAAATACATACGCTGATGAGAAGTTATCTTGAGTCCCATCGCTATACGTAACTTGAATCCCAAGATAACTCTTACTGTACTGGGTATCATTCATCCAACAGCTGAATGTTAAATTACTAAGCCCTTTAAAGCAGCCTTCATCACCAACATCAAACCTGAGCGTTGTGTTTGATGCCAGTGCATACATCGGTCTAGATTGATAGTAAGAGCTAATGCCAGAAACACCACCAGACACAACAATCCATTTATCAGGCTCGCATGAGATTAAGTTATTAACCTGCGCCCCTGTGATATTGGGCTGGAAAATAACGGCTTTCGTTGCATCACCCCCACCAGATTTTGTTGTCACTTTTAGGTTGCCATTAATCGCCACCTGCGGGTGAACAAACGTACTTGCGTCACTCTCGAAGTAGCCACCGTTAATACTCACCATTGCCATTGGGGACAGTGACGTAATATCAAACATGTCGAATGTTTCAGCGCCATCGTTCCAAAAAATAGGGTTGTTTAATATTAACGACGTGCCTTTTTCCAGCTTGAACACTTTAGCATTCGGAGTGGTTCTTTGATTATATAGCATCAAGTCATTGAATATGTTTTCACCAACAATGCCAGCCGTTTTATCAACTTGAATAGCAATTTCAAAACCAAGTATTGAGCACCCGCTATGTATTAAAGATGTAGACCATCCGTTTAAATCAACATTAGATCCAGCCCAACGGATACCAATTTTCGGCCTGTTAATGTGGATACCAGACGGCTGCACATTAAACACAGGTCGATACGTCGTGTCATAATATAATCCTGTGTACTGACCTTCCTTTTCTGCTCTTGTTGCAGTTCGGTCATCTTCTTTTGTTGTCTGTATTGTGAAGTTACCGAAGTATCCATCTGTCGCACCCCACAATGCAGGGTCATCACTGCCAAGCTCAACCACATTCCCTGCGTAGCTTGGAGACACTTCTAATATCCCACCATTAAGATTAAACACTTTCCCTTTAAATCTAATCGGGGCATCCAAAAATAACTTTTCACCCACACCCAAAGTAACCGTTTTACCATTTTCGTACGCATAATTAATAGCGTCTTGAAGTGCTTTAGATGATGAAGCCTGTCCGTCATATAAGTCAAAATAAGACTCAGCGCCAAACATCCGAGGCGTGACCCAATCAATAGCATCTCTTAGTGTGCCGACAGGTAGCCCAATCATTGAGCCATCGCCCACCTGAAGTTTATCAAAAAAGTTTTGCACAAATAGCTTATTAGCTAGGACTTGTCCATGATCAACAATGAGCTCAACGGCGGCCACGTTATCAATTTTGATGACAATATTGATATAGATTTGGCTTCTCGCCCCTGAAAGTGCCGAGGGAACATAGGTTTCAGGGTATTTGCCCACTGCAACCAGACCGCCTTTGCCATCAAACAATCCAATTTCTCGCGCTGTCCAATCCCCATCAATCCCGTGCGGAATAATCGCTTCTGCAATCACTTGCCCCTGAAGCTCTTCATCCGTACGCAAGTCATTCAAGTCACCTCGCCACTGCTCGTTGCGAAGGTTCGTTTGCGTTTCGGTTGGGTCGTAATATTCCCCCGCGCCATCCCCCACGGCCATATATGGGATTTTTAACGGTTGCTGTGCAGCCAAGGCCTCTGCTAGGGCGGTTTTACCGTAGTTTGTGAGTATCGTATAAAAAGGTGTCATGATGCATCCCTCGGGTAAACCGTCGTAATTGTGCCGCCTACGGCACCAGTGGTAATCATTGGCGACAATTCGCCTTGTGATGAATGGGTGATTGGGCGACTAATGACGTAGCGGCCATATTGCCCAAACAAGTCATTTGCAGGCCGAGTAGTATCGAGTAGCACATCCGCATTGAGTTCAAAGCTGCTGAGGGTTGTCGCGTTATTAATCAGCTCTAACGCATCCGTGACATCAAATTGCAATCGGTACAGTTCGACCAATACGGGTGACATTTCTTCAGCCAAGTTAATGGCTTCATAACGTAACATTAGCTCTAATGGCTTATTGGTTAGAAATGGCACGGTGTCATTACCCGCATATTTGTAATGCACGGTAATGGGCTGTGTAATCGGGGTTTTTAAGATATCGAGCGCCCCAAAAACCGTATTGATACGATAGTCAACACCGTCAACCAAACCAGGTATCACCACATCCCATACGTTCACTTGCAGTAGTGCGTAACGACCTCCCGCAACCACACCCATTGGGAGTGTTTCTTTTGTGGCGTGAGCCTTGGGAGATAAAGACCGACCAAATACAGCAAGTGCGATATTCTCAGGTGAAAACGTGAAAAAGTTTGCACTCACTTGGCACGATTGGTGTGTAATGTGCTTTTGGGTGTTATGCACAATGCCTTGCTGTGCGTGCTGTTTCATCTGCGAGCGACTCGCAAAAGAGACCGTGAGCTGGTCAACGTCGCCGACCCACCGTAAATTGAGCGGCTTACCATGCTGGCGAACCGCCAGTGACACTTTACCTTGACCGTAGAAGTAATCAGACATCAGTCACCTCCGCTTCACTCGGTTCTTCAGGGATTTCAGGTTCAATGACAATTAGCCCGACAGGCATTAACGTGGTAAAGGTCTCCCGCGAACGGCGGCCGTTGCATTCTGACCAAAGCTGCAAATAGTGAGCCTGCGCAGGGCGTGAGGTGGTTTTGGTGTCATAAGGCAAAACCACCTGGTTATCGGTTAATACCAACGTCCAGACTGGCTCTGCCTCCCCTGGTGCCGTTAACGTGAGGTGATACTGTGTACCTGGCTCGGGGCCGATATCGTCCATCAAACAATCAATGAGTCGGTCAACTTGTAATAAGCGGTCACGGTGCGCCCACGTCATCGCGTATTCATCGGCTTTCGCGACGGTCACGGGATAACGTTGGTCATTAATGGCAATGCGCCCAGGCAAATACGGGCGAGACTGACGGCCTGTAAAGGTGAGTGAAGAGATTTGGGCCAATTCAGGCTTTAAGGTTTCGATGGTAGTTTTGGTGAGCAAGCGCCAATTGAGGGATTCGCTTTCCAAATACTCTTGCGTACTGCCTTCAATCCCTTCAGACAAGAAACGTAATACCGTTCCGCCATTGTGATGAACAGGGAGCGTGTCACCACAGCCGCGCCCGACAATCAGGGTTTTATTTCCTTCATCCACCGCATCAATGCGGATAAGCTCATCACCCAACCACGCAGGGCTGCCAACCGTTGGCACTAAATTAGATTCAATCAAGAGTTGGGTATCGAGCGCATTCACCGCTTGACGTAAAATGCCGCTAGGTGTCCAATCAGGCTCACTGACGGTCTGCCACTCCATGCCGTCACTTTGGGTTTGCAATAAGTAGCTAATGGCCATGTTATTGGGTTTGGTGGCCATCACTGATAAGTAGCTTGATGCGGCATGAAGATAATCCAAATCCGCGGCCGATAATTGACGCGCCAATAACACATAAGGCACTTCAAAAGCGTGACTATCGGTAATGGGTTGCGCTGCGCTATCGGGTGGCACCCACGTACTACCTTGGCCGCCACTACTGTATGAGGTGGCAGGTAAGCCAAACACATCTTGCACCGCTTTGATTTTTAAGCTGCCGTTATCACGCTCTTCAATCGACCCCACACGCAACACCATGTTATCGATGTTGCGGTCAGGCAAATGCACACGAAACACCGACGCAGGCGCTAACACACCACCACGACGATCAAACTCTAAAATTAAACGGGTTAACCCTGAAGCACTCACTTCGAGGTCACGTTGTGCGGCTCGTGCGGCCAGTTCATGCGTCGGAATACCCATGTATTCTGTACTACTGGAGATTAACCCCACCGACTGAATTGCCCCCAAATTTTGGGCGTGCACCTCGCCATCGGTATGGGTCACAGGGTCGTGGTAAGTGATGACGAGTTCATTGGGTGCCGCATCACTGCTGGTGCTGTCATCGTCTTGTACGGCAATAATGCCGTTGTCATAAGTAAACAAAGGTAACTCATCGACATTGTAATCATCACGAAGTAGCCTTAACACCAATTTACCCGTGTTTAAATCCCCGTATTGGGCTGCGCCAATATGATCTAATATTTGCTGCACGAAATTATCTAAACTGGTTTGACGGTTGTAACGCAAGCACAAACCAAAGCCTTCACGGTGTAAGGTATCTGCCGCTTTGCGGTAGCTGTCGAGGTTTAAATCATCCAGTGATAGACCACGCCCCCAATCACGATTGGTGGCGCACTCCACCAAAATATGTGCCGCGTTATACGCATAAATGGTGCGTAGATTTTGGATTTGCTCAGGGGTTAGACTGGCTTCATCATCCAGTTGGCCTTCAGGATTCGACAACATAATAAAAGCTTTTTCGGGATACCAAACCTCACCATCCCACCCCTTAAGCCCACGACGCACACGGTATGACCACGGTTTGGGTGACGCGGCATAGCTGCTCACCATCCCTGAAAATAAGGTAGTCACAAGGCCACGAAAACCAGGCACCAAACCTGTCAATAATTTGCGTAAGCGCTCTGTAGGCGTTTGGTCAGGCTCGCCCATCATCACTTCAAGCGTGCCGCGAATGCCGCCTTCACCGCCTGTATCTGTACCCCCAAAGAGATTTGGCTTATCGATATAGACCGAGGTGCTTTCACTGATTTGGCCTTGGGTGCCTGCAAACACGGTTTTCTTGTCAGCCGAAATCGCCACAATCTCATCGACTGGCCCACGCCCCAAACCCGCTTGAATATCCCAATAATAGGTATACCCAACGGTTTGTTTTTTGCTGCCACCACCTTTACCGCCGCTACCCATCAATCTCTCCTTGGCGTGCTTCAGCCTGTTCAATAATATAAATAGCCAAGGCATCCCCCGTACCGCGTAAGGTTTCAGAATCAATAAATTTATCGCGAATAAAGGCATCAAAATCGAGGTTGTAACGCTTGAAAAATGCTCTCAACCCCAAAGCACAACCACCGCCACGGCGAATATCATTCATGGTTATTTTCATTACACACCTCTACTTACGAATAGCTTCATAGTCGTAATTGCCATACGCCAAAACAAACCAGTCATCTGTCCAGCAATCCCCAAAAAACACACATTGCGGCGTACCTTCTTTCGGTTGTGGGTAATCCCAATCTTCTGAAGAAGCCGCTTCAGGTTTTGACGAACGTTGTTTGGGGGCCATGACTGTGCTTAAAAAATACGAGGCCACAATCACCGCCACATATTTTGCTACCGTCCACCACATAGGATTCTCCTTAAAATAACTTCATAATTTCGTAAGGGGATTTCCCTGGCATGTGCGGTTGGCCGCCATAGTTCAGTGTGTTATTGAATTTGTCATTACACGTCTGAATGGTGCGGTCACAGCCTGGGAACAGATTGACTTTCATACCAACGGCAAGGCGATCAGTGCCACCAAACAAGGACAACTGGTTTCCGCTATGAACGCGCAGGCCACGGCGTTCGGTGTAACCGTCATCGTCCCATTCGATGTAACCTCCGCTAAAATAGCCCTCGGCAAATGAGCCAGGGAACGCAACCGTGATAGTGGCACCATCGAGGGACACAATCGGCACGGAAGGCGCCATCACGGTGAGCGGATTAACGCGGCAATGATGGTCATACAGCGCATACGGACAGGCACGACCATAGGTCAGGCGTAAACCGCTACGGGTAAAGGTACTGCCGACGCTCGCGGTAATGAGTTTGGTTTGGTCAGCGCTTTGGCGTTTAACTTCTTTGATGGTGCCAAGCCACACGGTGCGAAACTCGCCCGTGTCATCTTCGACATGCCAACGGTGAATAAGCACTCTCAGGGGGCTGGATGGCGGTACACCACGGAACAATTGCGCCACCTCCGACACTGACGGGACTGTCACTTCAAGGCTACCGCCTTCACCTGTACGAATGCCGTTATCACTGATGGCCAATGGCAACCACGTTTTGCCATCCAGCTCAATGGCTTGGTCGGCATTGGTGTAGTAAAAGCCTTTGGCATCATTGCGCATAAAGGCATACAAGGAGACAGGCAAGCCATTGGCGGTTGAATATTCATGCTTATTCCAACTCATCACGAACTCCTCTAAAAACGGTTGAAACCTCAGCCACACCATCACGGCCACTGTGATACGTAATCGTTATGTCATCCGTGTTTTGGCGGCATAAGGTCATAAAGCTGATGCATTGGATGTACTCGATAGCTGGCAATGCCACATCAAGCTGAAGCTGCTCAAACTCACCGATTTGCTGCATGTTCACTATGCGACCATAAATCAATGAGCCGTCAACGAGCTGCACCGCTAAATCGCGGCGACCCTGTTGATATTGAATAAGCGATAACCCCGTGTTGATGACCGAGAGTTGATGCCCGTTCACCGCAATAGTCGTTAAGTCGTCGGTTTGATGCGAGACCCACACCGCACGCTGACGACCTCGTAAC
Source organism: Providencia sp. M-27 (assembly GCF_011077905.1). Classification (NCBI taxonomy): domain Bacteria; kingdom Pseudomonadati; phylum Pseudomonadota; class Gammaproteobacteria; order Enterobacterales; family Morganellaceae; genus Providencia; species Providencia sp. M-27. The sequence goes on from NZ_JAALBT010000018.1 coordinate 26,665, forward strand.
GCCATTAAGCGCTGACGCAATAGCACTTGATTTTCGATACCCGCCAAGAGCCATTGATGGTGCTGAAGGTAAAATGCGCGTTTGGCCGTATCCGTCCGAAATGGCAAGCCGTAGCCGTTATCCAGTTCTAACAATTGGCGTTGGTACTCGGCTTTACGGTCTTCTTGCCAATCGGCAGGAAAATCCCATACAGGAAAACCGCGATAACTTACTGGTGGCATCGATGCCGAGAACGGGTTGGCTTGCTGCAATCGGAAACGGCATTGCAGCCGTGAAAGTGAATCCGTAAAGCGCGTGATAGGCGGCATGTCGGTCAGCATGGCTAACGCAACGGGATATATTACCGCACCCGCGTACCAGACTTGATTTAACGCGGAAACGGTAACTGTATCCGCCGACAACGCGATAATCGGTAATAGTGCCACTTGCTCATGTTGCACCAGATAAAGGTGACTGATACCCGCTAACAATACATCAGCGTGAGGGTACGCAATCACCGTTTGCCCGACCGCTAAATCGTTTTGCAGTAATGCGCCTTCCGTAAATAACGGCAGTGACCAAACGCCTGCGCCGTGCATGGCGAGTTGATTTTCAAGCTGTTGACGCGCCACATCACCGACTAACACGGAAAACTCAAACTGGCGACGGGGCGTCATGCGCCTTGCCACGCGCTGCTCGGCACCCGTAGGCGAAATATGCACATCCGTTTTCCAAGAGAGCGTTTCGGTTACACGCTCTGACCAATCAGGTGAATACATCCATAATGGGTTCATTAATCTACCCCCAAGGCTTGGCGTAAGGTTTCTTTATGACTGGTGACAAACGTCATAAACGTGCGCTCACCCGCCACGCTATTCATGGCTGAACTCAATACCTCATTCGGATCAAGGATGAGTTTTTGTTGCAGATTAACGGGGGATGCACCCGTGCTTTGTGTCTCAGGTAGCGCCAACGGTGATGGCAATTTAGGCGCATTAAAGCGCGGGGCAGACACCAGGCCGCCATCCGCAAAGCCTGGCAAGACGCCTTGATTAATGGCATGAAGAAAACTTAATCCCCATTTATCAACGGCTGCCGCCTTGATCACAAATTCCCCATCGGACAATCGTGTCAAAATACTGTCGGAGGTTTTTGTACCAGGGCCAGTGACATGACCGCCTTCTGCAAAGCCCATTCCTAACCCTTTTAGGCCAGCACTAAAGGCACTTGAAGCGCCACCTGCGGCACTGGCGGTGCCAATGGCCGTTGCCAACGCCGTCGCGCCAGCGGCAAATGAAGCGGTTAATGCGGTCGTTAGGGCAGTCGTGCCTGCGGTAAAAGCAGTCGCATACATTGTCGCACCTGTGGTGGATGCGGTGGTGATTGAGGTGGCGTACATGCCCGCGCCTGCGGTGTCCGAGGCGGTTTTGGCGGCGGTATCTGCACTACTGCTAAAAAGTCCGCCAAGGCCTTCCATGGCCATCGATGCCAGATTACGCGACGCGACTTGTGCCATGGCACTCACCACACTTTTACCCAAGTTCAGCACCGCATCACTCAGCGCCAATGTGCCGTTAGCCAAACCATTGAGGGTGTTTTCAACCCCATCTTGGAAGCCATCCTTAAACGCACTAACTAACTCATCCGTGGTAGATTGCAAGACAAGCAATTCATTCTCCAGCTCAGCCAGCATGGCTTGCATTTGATGGCCTGTTTCACCTGGTAACTGCGCCATCTCGTGCATGAGGGGTAAATGTTGCTGTAATTGCTGGCCGACTTGTTGATGCAGTTCAACCAATTGACGACGGCCGTTCAACTCAGAAATCAGTCCCACATCGACTTGCGTTTGGATACGACTTTCTTGTTGATTGCGCAGTTGTTGAATGCGGTCAATTTCAGCCTTGAGCGCATCCGCGCGGGCTTTCGCTTCCTGCGCAGGGAGTAACTTATCTAACCAGGCTAACCCTTCCGCATTGCCTGTTTGGGTAAACTCTTTACGCAAAGCATTGGTACTGGTTCGAAGCGTTAACAACGTTGCACCGAGTTCATCACCACTGGCTTGCATAAATTGCGCCTGAAGCTGCGCATTTTTCGCCGCGTTCGCATCGGTCACTTGCTTACGCTCTTCGGCGGCAATCACCGCAAGGGCGGCTTGTGCCCGTTGCAGTAAGGCGCCCCTTAGCCCACGTTCGGCCAATTCATACGCGCGCACTTGCGCTTGCGTTTTGCCCATCGTGGCTGCTTGCTTTTCCAGCCCCTTAACGTAGCTTTCTGTCGCCTTGGCTGCCGACTCCGCTTGACGTGCTGCGGATGACGCAGAACGTTTATCCTCATTCGCTTTGTCAATCTTATGTTGTAAATCAATGAGCTTCTCGAAACGCTCCCGTAACCCGTCGATTTCCTCGGTACGTCCAGCCGCTGAAGCAGCCTGAATAATCTTGTCGCGCAAAAGCTCCAGTTGCTGAGCCGCGGTATACGTCGCATTGGCTAAATCCTTCTCCAGTTTAGGTTGTAAGGCGTCCATCTCAGCCGATAACTTCACCAAGGATTGCTCAGTATCGAGGGATAATTTATCCAACTCAGTCATGTAGTTGGTGCCTGGCATTGGCCCCTGAGCAAACATATTGTCTAAGACTTCGCGATAGGTGATCCCTTTTTCATTCAGGGAGTCCAAAATACGCAATTGGCGATTATCCAATTCATCCGACAACTTGACTTGGGCGTCGTTTAATTGCTCATACTTCGGCTGAAGCTCTTCAATTTGTTGATTAACGGCTTTCCATTTTTCCAACAATGGCGGCAGCGCAATACCTGCACTGTCCGTGGGTAAGGTCATGAGTGTGTCAATTTGTGCTTTGAGGTTAGCGGCTTCCCCTTGCAGCTTTTGCAAGGATTTCACATCCTCTGAGAGGGCGTTGGCGTTGCTCTTTTGCTGCGAGAGTGCATCCCCTGTTGAGACACCTTGACGTAACTTACCTTGCGCATCGATAAGCGCATAAGTTTTATGGGTTTGGTCGTCAAGCGTTTGGATCGTTTGGCGGTGCTGTTGCTCCAAAGCGCGTTCTTGCTCTTGTGCGGCAGCATACGCACTGGTTAACCCGCCCACGGCTAAAGTAACACCTGTGATGGCAATACCCATTGGGCCACCAAGCACCCCCATTAAACCACTGCCCATACGGCCTAGTAGCCCTTGTTGAAGGTTTGGCGCGCCCAATTTTGCCGCGGCAAGATTCTTTTCGGCGATAGCTTGTTGATTTAATGCGGCGGTCAGTGCCTGTTCAGCCTGCACACGTTGGGGGATATTAGACTTACGGCTAGCATTAACGCGGGCAAGTTCGGCTTGTGCGGCAGCCACGGCGGCTTTTGATTGCGCCATTTCGGCTTCCGCTAATAACACCGTTTCAAGGCGTTCAACGCGTGCCGCTTGGGCTGCACTTAATAGCGCGGCGACTTTACGGCCCGCAATCACCACGGAAACTGCCACCGCGGCCGTGGCTAAGGTGGATAAATTACCAGCAAGTCCCGAAATCACCGAGGCAAACAATTTCGTGACACCCAAAGCATCATTGGTGCCGCCCACGAACTCCACCCAACCATTCGCCAGTTGTGCCGTTGCACGGGAAATGGTCAACGGCATTTGTGCAAATTCAGCATCAATTTCGGAGGCACCATCTTTCAAGGCTTTAAAGACCACCGACGAGGTTAATAACCCTTGCTCAGCCATTTTGCGTAATTCGCCTTGGGTTTTACCCAATGATTTTTGTAACATTTCCATGATGCGGGGCATCTGTTCAGCCACGGAGTTAAACTCTTGGCCGCGTAGAACGCCAGAGGCTAAGGCTTGACTTAATTGGATAATGGCACCCGACGCCTCTTGTGTGGTCGCCCCCGATACCACTGCCGCTTTATTGATGGTACTGGTGACCTGAAGTAGCTCTGATTGGCTGGCTGAATCCTTCATGGCGCGGGCTAAGCGCGTGTAAAGCTCGGTGGTTGAGGCAATGCTTTGGCTACTTTCATTCGACAAACGAATGACCGATTGGAAGGTGAGTCTGGCTTGCTCATTAGAGGAAGTTACCAATTTGATACGGGCATTGAGGTTACTGTATTCATCGGCCGTTTGTGCCAGACCGCGAATAAAGCTTGCCCCAAAGGAAATACCCGTGATCGCAATCGCAGTGTTTTTTAAGCGGTTAAATTGCTCCGCAAGGCCATTCGTTTTATTGCCTGTTTCATCAATGGTACGGCCTGCTTGTTTGGCGCTTTGGTCAACGGCTTTAAAACCTGCCGCGCCATCGGAAATCTTACCGAGCGCATCACGTTGCGCCATAATGCGCTTGAGGTTATCGCGATAGGTTTCTTCATCAATAAGCCCCGCCTTATGAGAGGCAGCAAGCTTAGACTCCATCTCATCGAGGCTATTTAACCCTTTGAGCGTAGGGTCGATGGTTTCAAGGAGCTTATTCAAGCCCGCCGCAAGCTTTTGCACCTCTTTTTCATGCTTGGCGGTCGCTTCAGCGGCTTCGGCTTCAATTTCTTCTTTGGTTTTGGTGCTCTTATGGTGGCGATTAAACGCTTCTGATTGAGCGGCTGTCAGGGCTTGTGAGTCTGCAATTTCTTTTGCAATACGGGCGGCACTTTGGTCACTGGTCGCCTGTAAGGCTTCTTCGAGCTGCTTAATATCCGCTTTCGCGGCTTTAAAATCCGATTGGATTTTTAAACTCAGCTCTAAATCGTTGGAATTTGCCATGACTCACCCTTAAAGGGGCTTTAAAGCCCGTTTAAAATCTGTTTAAACCGATTCAAATAACTTGTGATCGTGTTGCTATTGGTTTGGCTGTACGCCATATCCTGTGTGCGATTTTGCCGTTCCGTTAACTCGCGTTTTTGCGCCTCGTTGTAAAACAACGTTAACTGGCGGGCGGTGTAGTGCGGGAGTGCGCGGAAGTCGTGCCCGTGCTCGATGAGGCAAGCGAAGACACTGGCCCAATCGACTGGCTCTTGACGGCCTGCTTGATCAGCCGCTCCATTTCGGGCTTGACCGCCTCGCGCAGAAAAAAAGGGGCATTGACACCCCACCAAGTCATTAACAGAGTCTCGCTATCATCACCGGAAAGTGCCGATACCCAGTCCAAGGGTTGACGGCAGGCAATAGACACGGCCTGCAAAACAACATCGAAGTGATCACCTAAAAAGTCATACAGGTCATCCAGTGAAATATTGCCATCGGGTGACGCGTCAAACAGGGCTTTAAGTCCCTGACTAATCGTTTTTAAGGTGGTACGGTGTTTGAGTTGCTCCGCTAAGGTGTACTCATGGACTTCCACTTCGACACCGCCAACAATGACGGTTTGATTCGGTAATAAGGTGGCGAGACTCTGACTCATGACTTAGCGCTCCTTAACGTTCGTTAAGCGACCAAAGCGACCTAATTTGTCGTCTTTGCTGCGTTTGGTGTCCATCAATAAACCTGCTTTGGTTTCTAAACCTGCAAGGCTGTTATCATTGTTAATCAGTGATAATCCCGACACGGGGTCGAATTTAACCTTGTAGAACTCAACAATGACCGGTGCGCCACCTTCCGCTAAGTTGATGCCTTCATAGCGTAAAGCGACTTCTTTTCCTTGTTCGGTGAATAATGTGGTAGTTACATTACCTTCAAACTTATAAGCCACTTCAGGTGCAGTGGTTTGGTCGGTTAAAAACTCAATCGCACCAAAGGTTTCATCCACAATGTAATCGGTATCAAGGTCAAGTGGTGTCTCGCCCACGGTAATAACCACATCGGAAACACTTGGGTGAGCCAATGAATAACGTTCACCCGCTTTAATGCCAGCAGGCAGCATTTCACCCGTGATGGAGCCTGATTGTTCATCAACAACATGACCCGCAAACAGCATTGCCAGATTCTGAGGGGATAAATCGTGCCACGTTGCACTGATTTCACCGCTTTTGCTGGATGCAATACGACGAACAACGGCTTTTTCACCACTGTATGACTCTTTGTGCTCAATATTTTCAGTGGTTAATGCAAGACTTAAATTACTTACATCCCCGACCCAACGTTGAGCCAAGGCTTGGCCTTTTTCATTACGTAAGGCAATAAAGACGCGACCTTGACCGTAATAGTACATTTCTGGTTGTTGCATCATGCTTCTCCTACAGCGTCAGACTGCGCAGTGGATCCTTGCTCTGCGGTTTTGGCTGCTTTTTTGATTGATGATTTTTGCTCCACATACTCACCAATATTTTGTAAAACCAACCAATCAGCCGCGAAAGGTGAAACGCTAATCACTTCATTAGGTTGATAGGTTTTGCTTAAATGGGTATGCGGTTTCAGTAAACGAACTTTTTTCATGAGTTACCCCTTAAAAAAGACATGAGGGATACCGACTTGGAAAACGAGCGGAAAATAGGCAAACCCGTTTTCATATTGCGTCGGAAGTGATTGCGAATGGCGAGACATCGGCAAACAGGCTTTTGGGTCTGGACTCCAGCCCGTTAAGGCGTTTATGACCTTGGTGATCAGCTCGCCACCTTCTTCCCCCGCATACTCACCTAAACCACGAGAATCGGGCAGATAAACGCAAATCATCACTATCCATAACTGGTTGATATATTGCGCCAGCTTCAAGTTGCCGCCTGTTGCTGACGGGGACGTGCCTGTAATGTCACCGTTGTACACCACGTAAGCATTAGGGGTTGCTGGGTCATCATTTTCTGCCGTGGATAAATCCGCTGCACTGAGTACCTCTAAAAATTCAGGCACTTTTTCTTGGAGTCGCTCGATGATCTTCGGGCCACAAAACAGATAATTTCTCACCATATCCCGCCACCATTACTGTCATTGCGAAACATATTTCGACCAGGGTTAAACATCACGACATCTTCAGGGGCTTGTACTGCGCCACTATCATCCAGTCCCAATGCAAGACGACCCGCAGCAATCCCTTCAAGCTGTTTAACACGCTGTTGATAGCGTTTTGTCACAGGTGAATCTTCGCCTGGGTTGTTATAAATGTAATAACGCGCAATATCGGCTGTAAGGCGGCGTAATACTTCAGGCACGCTCTTTAATGGCAGAAAATTACGTCCTTCGAGATACATATTGACTTCGGACTGCGCATCCTCAATCGCTGCTTGCACCTGTTTCTCATCTACCTCACGGCCTGAACCCGATGCCTTGCCTGCACGTACAGACATTTCGTGATCACCGAAAATGGCAATCATGTCAGCAACAGTGCAGTAGTTCATTACGCGTCCTCACTCGGCACAACGGCTTCAACAGGCTTAATTTCTAAGCAGTTATCACCGTCAAGCGCATTTAATTGCTCACGCGTTAACGTACTTAAATCAATCTGTTGTGGTTCACGGGTGAACACAAAACCAGCGCGACGGCGGGTTTCATACGGTGAATTCACCACACGAACAGACGCCCATTGCCCCTGATGGTCATCAGCGGGTTTATCCTCTGAGCTGCCATCACCTAAAATAGCGCCGCTTTCATCGGTCGTTGACAGATTGAGTGATGCACCTTCGCCACTTTCAGGTACGTTTTGAGCGTTATCCGCGGTGTTTTCAGACATTGACTTGTCTTCAGGTAAATCTTCTTTTTTGGGTGCCTTAGCCATAAAAACCTCTATTGGTCAATGTGCCGCCCGAGAACGGCACGAATGAAATTAACCGATTACACTAACCACGGTGTTTCAAGCACTTCTGACAGCTTGTAGTTCGGGTTATCTTCACCACCATTGATGGTGGCAACACCAACAACCTTACGGGCTGCACTGCTTAAATTAGGTGGCACCACCAATAAATTGCCTTTAACTGCTAATGGGCGTCCGCCATCGGCTTTCATGTTAGCCAATACCATGCGGGCTTCTTCATAGCTTTCAGGGGTGAGTGGGCGCGTGGATTTCACGCAGAACTGCCAGAACCCAAAGCCAGCCGCACCACGGGCACGCACACCGTAGAGAAATTCATCTTCCATGAAGACATGATCGCTACTTTGGTCATTGACCTTAGACTGCAAGTCCGCCTTGATACGCTCTTGAAATATCAGCGGTTTTAATGCGCGGGTGGTGTCCATCAGATACCAGGCTTCACCATCGGTTTCGTCGCCTTTAGCTTTCAGGAGGTTACTGACCGATACGGTTGTGCCTGTACCATCCACATTTTCAGCCACAGGATGGTCAGTATCGAAGAAGTTCTGGCCGTCATAGCACAGGGATGTTTCACCTTGTTTCAACAATCCAAACACCAGTTCGCTCGGATGTACTGCGGCGGCACGACCTGCTTCTTGCATAATTGGGCCATACACACCCACATTGTCATCTTCAATAGCCGTACGCGCGACACCCACGGTGGCTTCATACGTTTTATTGACGATGGCATAGCCGTCGGTTTTCATATCTTTCACGATACGTTTGCCGACCCATTCGCGCATTTGCGGGAATTGACCTAACCAGGCGTAAATATTGGTCGCGGTCGATGATGGCATGACCGTCGCAATTTTTAGGTGGTCAGGCTCAGCCATTTTCAGGCCATCTTGGAAATTCTTTTTGAAGATCACTAAAAGTGATTTCACTAACTCAGAGGTGACGATCGCCATGCTTTATAGCCCCTTTTTCGCTTCGGCATACTCAGCCGCAGTTAATCCTGAAATGGTTGCCGCTTCTAATTCAACAGCGGTTAATCCATGCTCGCCCGTTGGAGCTGTACCGCCAGATTGAAGTTTGGTCAGTGCAGCAATCGGCGCGGCGTTATCAATGAAGCTTTTCAGCGCGGCCACATCTTGTTTTCCCAATCCTTCAGCCCAAGCCTTCATAGGTGGAAGTATTTTTCCATCCTTGATAGCGGCTTCAATCAAATCTGAGACTTCACCGCCATTGACTTTCGCAGTCAGTGCGGCAATGTCCTTCTGCAACTGAGTGACTGCTTCAATCGGCACATACTTCGATAAGTCAGGCTGACCCGCTTTAGTCGCCGCAGCGGAAGCAGCGGTTTTCAAGGCGGCAATTTCTTGGTCTTTATCAGCCAATGAGGTGGATTGTGATTGATGCAGGGTGATTAATCGGCTCAGACTGGCAGTAGCCGCATCATCACCTTCACCGTCTTTCGGCAATTGCCCGACGGATTGCGTCAGTGCCTCAAGGATCTCTGCTTCCGTTGCCGTGTCCGCCAATCCTAATAATTTGCGTAGCAGCGCCAGTATTTTATCCATGGTGTTCTCCATCGGAGGGGTGGAGCCAGCCGCATACTTCGTCATGGCGGCCAGCGTGATTTCATTCATGCCATCGAGACCAGGGTTATTGGTGATGGTGACACTGAAAATGTCCGTCACCGCCCCTGAGACTTTGTCATAGGAAAAAACAGTGGAAATGTAGCGATACTCTTTGTCCGCTATCATGGCGGCGGCTTTGGGTGTCCAATCGACGTTTTCAACATATAAGCCGTCGTCTTGCCACACTAAATTAGCGCCTTTGAACCAACCCGCTGCGGGTGCGGGCTGTCCGTTCTTCTCGGTATGTAAGCTTTGATGCTCATAATCGATAAGAAAGTCATTTTTGACTAATTTAGCCCTACCAATAAGCTGTTGAGCGAGTTCAGGTGTAAGCACCCAACTTTCACATTCTTCTGGTCGAATGTCTGTTGAGCGGAACTTACCCGCAGGCAATAATTGAATTTTATTGCTGCCTGGCTGAAGCACTTGTTTGGTTAATAACGCGATAGCATGTTTTTTCATGCTGCCATGATGGCAAATAGACAAAACGGGGAAAGGATGAGAACGGTCGTCACATTAGGGGAAATAACAAAAAGTGACACGGGGTAGCATACATCCTTTTACAGATTGACAGAACCCCGTTTAAAAATCACCAGAAACGTTTAAAGATTTTTTTATGAACCAACATACCCATAAAGACTAAAACGTCTTACATTGCGTTACAGCGACATTTATCACACACTCAGTAACGAGAAGCGAATGGCATCAAAAACCGCTTGTCGGGCATTCGGTGTCAGTGATTTTGTTTCGGTGATCGGGAAGAATGGCCTTGCGGGGATCACAATTTGGTAATTGACCGCACGCGTCACCGCTAACTTATGCGAACGCTTCGCAAATACCGCTAAATTTTCATTGGATTTTTGCCCTAATAACTTGCCTTTGCGGTTGGTACGCAAGCGCACTTCGCCTTGACGCTGAATAGTTGCACCAAAGAAATGCACAGGGGCATAATTTAAGGAAGAAGCCACTTGGGCATAATCCGCGCCATAATCGCGCACAATTGAACTCAATAATGCGCCACGTTGCTCTAATATCTTCCCTGGCCAATAGCCTTTTTTACTTCGCGCGCGAATGGTTGAGGGGCGTAAATCTTGCCAGCCGCCTGGCGTGAGTCCTTCTTGGTTAAAAATGGTGTGGGTTTCTTCCAGTAGTTTATCCGCTATCAATGCCATGGTTGGGCGTGCATCATTGAGACGCAAAGCGAGCTGTGACAATGCATAACGCACTGACCTATCATCAACGGTAATCTTTAAGGCACTCATTAGCGACGCTCCCGATTGAACTGATATAACCAGCGACTTAAATTATGATCGCGAACGTCATTCATCGGTTGTTTGACTTTTCGCTTGCAAAGCCAGTAACAAACCACCGCCCAGATAGGGTACGTTAATGGCCATAGTACCAAAAATAACAGTGTGATGATGGTATAGAAGAGCGCCATCGGGATTTCTCGAATTTCCAATGACAGCACATCATCAGGCCGCAAACTCAGTATGGCGGGAATATTTTGACCGTAGATATTTGCAGACCAGGACAAACAGTCCAAGAAATTGTAATCATATCCACAGGCCACCGCCCATAGTGGTCTATCAAGAAAATGTGCCAGTGTAACGGGATAATGTTTGTAGTATCTCATCGATTGTCCTCTATCAATTGACCTGCGGTTAATGCAATGGCAAGGCTGGCTTCATTGAGCGGTATCATGGAGAGAATGACACCGCTTTTCTGCTCTAAAACCACTTGCCACCACTGACCACTCGTATCTTGGCGATAAAAACGCAGCCATTGACCTAATGAGGTGATCACTGCGGGTTGTTCAATCACTGATTGCACAAACGGCAATTGGGCTAACTCGGGCATTAAGCCTAATTGGGCTTGCCGCATGAGTTGAACGTCACTTAAATAGGCCGTGCGCGTGGGTAAACGTAAGGTGGCTTGCTGTGCGGGGGTAAATATGGCCGCAGGGAGCATTTCGCCAAATGTTTCCTTGGCTTGCGCTTGCTCAACGAGCTGCGCCAGTTCGGGGCCATCTAAACCCGCTTTCACGTATGGGCGCGATAACTCCGCATCGTATTTATCTAAGTTAGCTTTCCACACTTGCTGGCCTGGATTGATATCAAAGCCCACATCAGGATAAAAATCGACGAGCTGACCGTTAGCATCTTTAAACTGCACGCCCTGTACATTCGACGTTATTGGATTGCCGTCATCATCCAACCCAATGATCACATCTTGGTTAAGGCGCTGCTCCGTGCGACTGACCACCAAACCTTCACGTTTAATTTGCTCTTCAGAGATAAATTCAACCCGACAACGGCAATTAAACCCGTTCGGTGGGAAGATCACATTCCAAATAGGGTCTGAATGATGAAAGATAAGGTTATTGAGTTTCGCATGACTTGGACGCGTGTTTAAGTCCATCACCGCCCGATAGCGCCAGTAGGGGTAACGCTCACGACTATCAATCAATTGCTCATAACGTGCCGCCATAAAGGCTTGCTGACGTTGTGTGTAAAAGATGGTTTTGAGTCGCCCAGGGTTTCCCATCTGATGGCGAGTGATTTCGCCTGTGTCGGTGTTAATGACTTCCTCGGTTCCCCACCAACCTTTTTTCTTGAGGATAGGCGTCATTTTTTTGATGAACATGTCAGCCGTATCCCCATTGGCGACACTTTCACGCAACCCGTTCACCAAATCCTGCGCGATATCTAAGCGCGTAAGGTTGGCAAAACCAAAGGCATACGCATGGTCACGGGGCGTCATCGCATCCGTGCGAATATTTAACCCTTTGTTATCGAGATAGCGCAGGGCTTCAATCGGTTTCATGCGAAACAGCCCTTGAATTTCAACCTTATCCATATCAGTGGTCTTTCGTTGAGGTGGCAAAGGCCACAAGGCGTGATAATGCGCGCGTATCCCCTAAACAGGATGCTAACAATTGCGGTTCCATTTTAGGGAAAGCTTCTGCTAGTGCTGTCAGCAAGGCAAATTCAGAGCTTGACGACGTTCTCGCCGCTTGTAAGGCTGGCGCAAGTAAGGCCAATAAGGCATCCTGTGCGCGGGCACTGGTCGCTAAATCTTCTACACCTGCATCAATGCCCGCTTGAATGGTGTTTTGAGGTGACGTGAGTTGTTTGACCAGTGCGGCGATAGCAACATTATCCACTTGCTTCGTGAGCGCAGATTGAGAGGATTGAGTACCTTCAGCTTGTTCAACCTGGAACACTAAACGCGGCGTTCTGCGGCGGTCAGCGTTCGGACGGCGATTTAACACAATAAGAGGCCAGAAGAGATCACTTCGCAATGTCGTGGCGACTTGCTTACCGTCCGAAATGAGCAAGTCATGACGCACTTCATTGTGAATATTACCGAGGGCATTGGTGGAGGTTTTACCGTCGGCTTGCGTGGTCAACGTCCCGCCTAATATGGCCTTAGACATCGATTTTTCAGCCCAATCCGTGAGCGCCATAAATGGGGAGTGAGACGCATCTGATGCCTTGGTGAGTTCAATGACCATTTCCGCAGGGATGATCCCGCCTGCATATCGGCCCAACTCTGTCACCGCACGCATTAACTGATTTTTCTCTGCCTGACCTGTACCGCTTGGGTATTTACCAATACGCAAAGGAATACCGTAGATTTCCAGCAACTCAGCCAAACTTTGCGTGCCAAAATTACGCATTAAATACGGCCAGGCTAAGGTACGTAATAACCCTGAACGGGACACATAACCACTGCGGGATTTATGGCGGTGCTGTATCCAACCAAAGGATTGCAACGGCTCACCCTCACCATCATCGGTACGCAGGACGATTTTATTTTGGTCGGTTTTATCCAACTGGAACCACGATTGCGGCCGAAAATGAAATTGGCTGGGATACCATTCAAGACCGACATTTTCCCACGCTATTTCAATGTTGCTGAAGCCATGACCAATGGCATCGAGCATATCAATCAGTAAATCTTCCCACCCATCCAATTCAGATAAAAACTCCGTTAGCCACTGCGCATCTTGCACTTCAACGGGGGTTGGGTTTGTTGGGGGCTGAATGATGTAATTGACGGTGAGCAATGACCGCTTACGTTTTTGCATCTCTGCAAACAAATGGGCGTCTTGCTCTTCCATATCGGTAAAAAGGTCAGCTTGTGCCGATAAATTACCCATTTCAGCTTCACGTAAAATGCGTGATAACCGCTGTGGCGTCAGGCGGTGGCTGGGGTGTTCCGCCCAAATTTGACGTAACCCCGCAATTTTCGAGGTTTGCGGTTCGTGCAAGACGTCGCGTGTAATTGGGTCTCCCCACATATCGACAATCGGACTTTTCATTACCATAACTCCCGACCAAACGAACTACCGTCTGCGTCATCCATAAAATAATCATCACCGTGATGGGAGCTATCCCCACGGTTCGGTACTGGTTGCCATTCAAAGTTCCCCGCACCACGAGACACGGCAATCATCCACAAAATATGCAATGCCGATAAACCATCATAGTGATGGCCGCTTTGCGGCTCAGGCCAGGTATCTAACTCAGAAAGCAGCAAAGTCAGCTTTGGATCAAAGACAATGCCAGGCATAAACTGGTCATTAATGTAAGGCTCTAACGATTCAATACGCACTTCTAAAGGTACGGAAGCGGTGACACCGACCAATGGCAAAGCAACCCCTTGGCGCATACCCGCTTTAATGAAGGTTTGGCGTGAATGCTCATAGGCATTGTTATTTTCAAAGCCAATTGAAATACAATTAAATGCTCTTTGAACGGCGATTAAATCGGCTTCTAATTTTGAGGGTAAGCGGCGTTTAATTTCGGCTTCCATCACATGCAAACGGTGCTTTTCTTTATCCCAACCGCCCACCAAAATGGAGGATGGGTCACTGGTTTCACCTTTACCCATTGACGGGTCACACGCGCCAAAAATAAGCCAGTTGCGCCAACGTTGGGTAAAGAATTGAATGTTAATAAAGGTTTTATCTTCGTCGGTGCGTGGGTCGCCTTGCATTTCAGTGGCAAAGGCTTTGCCGTTCTTCGCACGCTGACGCATAAGCCAATACAACGTTCGGACTGACGGCCAACTAATTACCGCGCCATCATCCATCATCACTTTATTGGCTAAATAGAATTGATAGGAAGGCAACATTTCAGGGGGTAAATCGATTCCCGCCTTTGCCGCTTCCTCTTCGGCTACACCGTCATCATTGAGCATTTTTTCTTGGCACTGTTCCCACAAATCCATATGGGTGGGCAATGTTACAATGGCCTTAAAATGATGCACAATGTGCCCGATAGTGCGCTTAGCGCGACTAATGGGGTCATCTTTATCCAGCACTGTACCGACACCGATGTATTTGACTGAGCCGTCAGGTGGCCCCAAGTATTCAATGGCTTTTGATAGCCAATTCCAGCGGTTATCACGCTCTGTGGGGGATTTGGCTTCCGCATCCGTAATCAGGTCATCCCCTAGTAATAACTTAGGGCGACTTGCGCCGTGGAACGTACCACGAATGGCTTGTTCTGCACCAAACGACTCAATTTTAACGCCACTGCGTGTGACAAACTCCCCAATTTTCCACTGTGGGCCTTTGCCACAGACTTCGGGAAAATCCAGCGCTAAGGCAGCATTGACGGTTAACTCGGTTTTAACCACTTCGAGCAATTTAGCCGGTAGTTTGGTTTCAGCACCTAAAAGAATGATGTAATCAATAAAAGTTGGGCGTTCGCCTGTGATATCTAACGATGAACGGACATCATCACGTTGGTGTAATGCCTGTACGGCACACCAAACGGGACCTATTTTAGTTAGAAGTGACGATTTCGCTTCACCACGCGGGGCAATCCACCATTCAATGGCACCACCTTGGCGCGTTAACAGTTGCGGAAAACGCTGGCAAAAGTGCGCATGGAATAACGATTGTTCACCACGAATATGGTGGGGGAAGTAGGTGTACGCGAAAAAGGCAAAATCCCCATTGAGGACACGGCGACGACGCGCTCTAATTGCTTCGGGCGACGCATCCAAGCCCGTACTGAAGGCTTGAATGTCCTTACTGAGTGCTTGCTTCAGCTCGGCAATGGATTGGAGAAATTCACGGGTTTTCATTTGACTCATGGCGTTATTTCCCTAGATCAAAGAGAAGTGCAGCAAACAAAAACCAACCCCAACAGTCTGCACCATGCGCGGCGAGGAAAAAGGCAAGGAACAGTGCGATAAAACTCACCAGTGGCTCTCCTGGTTAATGAGCATCACCAACTCGTAATAACGTTGGTCTTGCGTCTGTTTGTAATCACGATCAGCTAAATATTGATGGCCACCTTTCATCACCACACAGACGTTATTGCCTTCAACTTTGATCTCGGCAATTTCAGACGCAGAGACCGCATGATTACTTTTAATCGGAATTAATTTATCCATACTTTTTTGTGATCTCCTGTCCAAACGGCTCTAAAATGTCTGCAAATGCCTGTAAGTGCTGCGGATAATTCTCTTTAATAAAGAACGATAACAACTCAACCACTTCAATGGCCGTCGCCAGTTGTGACGTTTCAGGCAGCACCTTGCGACTAGACGCAATCGCCTTGTTATAGGCATCAGAAAGGCTCCCTAACAGCTTCACACGCTCTTCAGGTGGGAGTTTTGTCTCACCGTAAGTGAGTTCATCCATTGTGGTTTTAAATTGGGTCACAAGCCCTGTGAGCATGGCTCGGGCTATTTCTTCTAAACCGCCGCCAGACATTAAGCGAGCAGACTTTAATTTGTCCCAATCATCACCCGTTTCAGCGGCGTTATTTTTCCAACGCTGCGCTGTACTGTAGGCGATACCACATTGCATTGAAGCCACTTCTAGCGACAAACCGTCAAAGACGTAAGCTCGACGTAGCTTGTCGCGCATCTCTGGCGGATGAGCCATAATTTACAGTCCTAATCGTGAACGAATGAGCGAAAACCCAATAGCAATAATCCCACCTGTCACGCCACCGGATACCGCCCCTGAAATAGCCCCTTGACGAACGGCCATCGATTTAATCTCATCAATATTGTTTTCAATATTGGTTAACTGGCCTTTAATGTCGTTTAATGCGTCCATCTCAGGGGATGAATGCGCTCGACGCTGGCGTCTGGTACGTCTTCCCATGGTAAAACTCCTTATTGTTTGTCTGCCTTGCGGTCGAGTTTGTTGTCGATAATTTGTAATTGCTGCTTGATTTCTTTCAGAATTTCCATAAAGCGGCTTTCACTTTCGCGGGCGTCATCACGTAGCTGATAATTAGCCTGTGATTTACGTAGCTCTTTAATTTCATTGAACATCCAACGAAATAGAAAACCGCCAAGAAAACTCAGTAGCGTTAAGGCAATTTGCAGCACCATTTCTAATGTCATTGGGGCTTCTCCTCAAACCAGTATGTAAGCGTATCTAACTGGTTTTTCATTCCCATGCACCACGCGCCATAGGCGGTTGCATGATGTAAAATTTCAGCCGTTGAGCCATTTTTAGGCTTCACAGGCATAGCTTTAGCGCGGTAAGTCTCGGGTGACGGCTTCACCTCGGAGGCAATCACGCATTCAGTAACCAAGGGCTTCGGTGTAGAGTTGCAAGCCGTTATCACCAAAGCAATTAGGATGACCATCACGTTGAACGGCTTCATCAATACGCTCCTTGAGCTTTTGTTGGGTTTGGGTGAGTTTCAGTTGGGTGTCATGTAGTTTTTTTTCTAAATCTTGGGTGTGTTGCTGCTCAGTGTTGAACTTGGTAAGGGCGGCTTGCAATGTCGCCACATGGCGTTCGGCGGCTTCGCGCCTCTCTTGCTCATAACCGCTAATGGCTTTTTCTTTCTGGCGTAGCTCAACATTAAGGCCGTGAATCTCACTTTGCGTGATACGTTCATGCACAAACCACCCGATAGCACCACCACATAACACCGCGATTAAACCGCCGATAATGGCACCTTGATACTGTTTTAAAGCCGATTTAAAGAGCTGCCATGTGAGGTTACTTATCATGGGATTCACCTTGCGAGACTTTATCGCGACGAAACGCCGCGTATTTAGATGCCTGCGACTGAATAACAAACGCCCCCAGATACGCCATGAGATACCACTCTTCAAGCTGTCCATTCACGGTGACCCACAACATGCAAAAGGACGAGACCAGGAATGCCCCCATCAGTGTGGTATCGGACGTGGATAAACGGCCTGTGGCGGGATTGGTGATGAGTTGAAGGAGTCGCAAGCGCATAAGGTTAATCCAAAATATGACCTGGTAACGGCGCTAAACCGACCGCTGACCAGTCAGCAACATCAAAGCCAGGGCAAATTTTATTGGAAAACTCACGGTGGCCATGTAAAGAGGCTTTCGGGTATTTGTGTACCAGTTCGGTCACTAACGCTTTTAAGCGTGTCCACTGTTTAACAGTGAACTTATCCGTGCCCGCCATACAAATGCCGATGGAGCCTGTGTTGTAACCCAACGTATGCGCGCCCACTTCGCCTTCGCGGCGGCCTGTGGTGCATGTGCCATCAATATCAATGACGTATTGATAACCGATATGACGTAATTCAGGGTTGAAGCCTAGACTCGCTTGACTACGAGCAAAGCCAAAGCCTTTATGCCAGCGGTCAATGACTTGTGAAGCGGTTTCAGTTGCGGTAGCAATCGGGCGGCCATTAGGTGTGGCGGCACAATGAAGTATGATGCGATTAATGTTAGACATAAAAGCCATCCTATTGATTAAGAGGCTTTCAGTATGTCAAATGGGAATTATTGTATAGGTAGGATGGCGGTCGCTACATTGCGACCGCGCTATAAATACTATATCAGATTTAATTGCTGTGAAGATAGATTTTGCTCAGCGATTAAGCGTTGCGCCCATCTATCCGAGACACCGTAAACAGGGCAGAGCTTGAGTAATGCAAAGTTAGAGGATTCGCCTGTTTCAAGTAGTGCGTAGTAATCATTTAAAAATCGTTGGTTACGGTAAGCCCTTAACGCGTGCATATTGCGGGGAATATACACATCTTCACCCCCAAAGTAACCTTCCAGTTTTTTAGTCACTTCCTCGCCTAAATGCTCCACTAAAACTTCACGACGACGATTATCCTTTAAGCGCTTACCCTTACGAACCCGAAACGTCATACCACCAAACTTTTTAATGAGCTTTTCGGTATCTTGGTAGCCTAATAACGTGATGAACTCACGCACAATCGGTTGAACCAGCTCTTCAATTTCAGCCAGTTCAGGTTTTGGATGACTGTTCATTCTTTGCCTCCCGAGCCTTACGGCGCTTGGCATCTATCGCTAATGCCTGCATCAGTTTGGTTAACTCACCAAAGGTCAAGAACTCTATCTTTTGGCGGTTAAACATGTGTGCAGCCATCGACTCTGCATAATTCCAAGGGCGCTGCGCATCAGCCAGTAATGCTTCGATTTTACGCAAAACAGACTCACGCGATACAGGCACGCTAG
Organism: Providencia sp. M-27; assembly: GCF_011077905.1. Taxonomy (NCBI): domain Bacteria; kingdom Pseudomonadati; phylum Pseudomonadota; class Gammaproteobacteria; order Enterobacterales; family Morganellaceae; genus Providencia; species Providencia sp. M-27. Next base: position 45,390 of record NZ_JAALBT010000018.1, read on the forward strand.
GGCGTCGGCCGTGTTTACGAGTGCTTTTACGCGGGTAGCCTTGGTCATGCAGGTAATCACGAACTTGACTTAATTCGTCCAGCGTTAACTTTTTAGCGGAATCCTTGCCTGTCATGCGAACAAGGATACTGCGATAGGTTTCATCATCTAATTTGAGATACTGTTGAGCGGCCTTTATGACACCAATTAATATTTTTTGCTTATTCATTGTAGCCATGCCATTCCTCCCGCAATTCATTTATATCAGAACAAGAACTCTCGACCCTGTTGGCTAGTTCTTCTAAATCATGAACCATGCCGCCGTCTAGCCCCTCCCATTCATTTGACATTTCATATAACCGCTTGGATATGCGCTTTAATTTAGTTAACTGATTACGAGATAGTTTTAAGTGATCAATATAGGGGTTGTTAGAATTTTTACTCATTGCAATCCTCACTAATATTCGCGTGACCTGTCACGTTGGTTAAGTTGAGCTGACGGGCATCACGTGTTAACCAACAATTAGATTGACCAATAAATAACCCTTTGCAATGGTTAGGCATTTGCTCTTTGCAGTGCTGGCAAGTGCCTAACTTTGCGTGCTGCCGCTTGAGCTGCTCAAGGTTGCACAGTAAGAGCAATGACACCAATTCGTTACGGTCATAAGGTTCACGACCTGGGTTACGATTTACACAAAGATAATCAAGCGCATCCTTTTCTAAATCCGTAAAAGTAAACTCCATGCGGTGCAAACCATCTTTGCGTTGATTCGCACGCTGGCGACGTTTACGCGCTGCTGCTTGTGAAGGTGCTCTTAAATTGGTCATAGTGAGTCACCTTTCAAAGTTACCCCTTCAATGCGCTTAAATTGACGAACAAGCGCTGAAGCCTTGCTAAAATAGGGTTGATACCATGTTAATTTTTCATAAAGATTTGGGATCTCTTTTTTAGCGCGTCTTTTACCCCAAATTTTTTCTAACTTTTTCACTTTAGTAGGGCTATAAATTGATTTTTGGCGTTTAGACCAAAATAGCGCTACCAAGGGATTAAACACATTACTATTGGGCCATCCCCATCCACTACAAATTTCACCATCTAAAAAAACGGCTAATTTTGTTTTTCCCTCACCAGCACTGACACGCCTTATACCAATTTCAGTATCTTGGTATTGAAAATCGACTGATGCGAAATAATCTTTTAGATCTCCTTCAATTTTCGCCCATTGCTCTTTACTGATGCTCATCTCGTACCCCCGCAGACTTCATGGAAGGAAACTTACCTTGGTAGCTGTAGTCCGTTGAATCACTATTGGTGCTTTTTGGGTACGCATTACAGGTTGAAGAGCATCCGCCACGCATCCAATCATTGCAGCTATCGCATAAGCACGACTTAATCACGGGATTACGTAGGCGTTCGGCAAAAGCATGGCAGCGGGCTATTTCATCCGCGATAATTTGAGTTACAACACCACCATAGTCACATTCAGTTAAGGCATTCAGCGTGTCTTGTAAGGATTCTGCCAATTTATCAACACCTTGAGCCTGTAATTCCTGAGAATACTCAGCACTAATCTGAATATCATCATCAGTCAATTTGGCATATAGCGGCTCAGTAAAACCCGCTGAACCATTGCGATTAACGTTAATTTGCGTGGAAGTACCCCAATCTTCGCCTAATGTTTGAAAAGGGAATGCATAGCAGACAGGGTGAGCAGTAATAATAAATTTTCGCTTTATCATGCTACTGGTTGATGTGTTACGCATTTTGACCATCCTCATCCACATTAAATGCAGAACAAATATGGGTTGCGGCGGTGGTGACCACTTCAAGCTGCTTTTGGCTTATCTTCAGCCCTGGCACTTGTTTGGCTAATTCATCCAATATGGCAGTAACCACTTTAATTTGTTGAATTTTATTACTCATCGCTTGAATCCTCATCAGATTCAACCTCAAAAGGTAATACGTTAAATTGAGTACACGCGAGAACAACGCCGATTTTAAAGGCTTTTTGTTCTTCCTTAGTTTTAAACTCAATATCAGGCAGGCCATTAGGTAATTTAATTGTTGCATCGGCATGATTTTTTAATAAATCACAGGCTTCATTCGCTCGACCATGCCAATCAACAATTTCTTGTTTTAATAATGCTAAATCCATTTTATCGACCATGGTAAATACCTCGTTATCAGAATTTAGGCGTAAGCCAGCCCCTGCGGGTTTACGCCATTAATTAAAAGTTTAAGTTTTTTAGTGGGTTACATTATTTAGCTATTGCGAGTTAGTTAATGAATCAATATCAACGTAATAAGGGTGAATATTGATTTCAACAATAACTCTATTACCTTCATTTTTTGCTACATCTAACGTTCTAACTGCTGGCCCACCACGTAAAAAGCGACTTTCTTGGTAAATAAAGATATGGCCAACAAGATACTTTTCGTTAAATTGCTGGGCTGTTAACTTAGACACGACGACCCCCTGATGATTTTAGGCAGTAATCAGCACGGGATTCAGCCCAATGACGGTTTGCATCTTTACGAGCACGACGTACCGCTTCAACCCAATACTTATACGCATCAGCAAAGCGACCTTGCTGTTCTGCATGAGATGCTTTAGCGGCATAATGAACAAAAGACATATCACACCCCCGCAATATCAAGAGGAATAGGCACGTACTGATCATTATCACCAACACGCTCATAAATACGGATATAGGCACGACTACCAATGACCTGTAATGCTTCACCAATGGCTTCCATAGCTTTAATCCAACGAGCATCTTTAATATCTAATCGGCGTAGAGAAAGAACCGCGCCCGTATTTACGCTTCCTTCCTTATCAACATCAAATGCCTGGTTAATAATCGAATGGATCTCAGCTTTAGCCCCCTGAACCCAATCCTTTAAACACTCGTCAATCAACTCTTTAGCGCCCTGTAAACGCTCATCAAAAGCAATACGGTCTTGCATTGCACGCTGGATTTTGTAACGGCCATCATGAGAATAGAGCGTTACATTTCCTTTTTTACCGCCCACGCTAACACCATACTGCTCTGCTGAAAGTGAAACAAAGGCCACGATATCACCAAATGCAGTAAATTTAAATTGGCGTAATAACTCACTAATTTGAATAGCCTGTACAATTAGATCACCCACTAAACCATCACGTTGAATATCAATAGGTTTAATTAAATCGACAGGGGTTAAAATACCCTTAGCATCACGCCAGTAACCTTCTGGTACATCATGTTGTGTAAATTGCTTTGGATTAGTGCTCATTGCGTTTTTCCTCAGATAATCGTAGTTTCCAAACATTTATTGCGCTATCAATACGTTGCATTAGCGAATCTGCTGTTTGCATTTCACTAAATGTTGCAGTTCCCTCAATGCTGTCTCCGGTGATCTTGAAGTCAAATTCACCAGACTTGCTCTCTTTAATAACAATGGTGATTTTTGCTGCCATAATGCCCCCTAATGAATTGATTCCGACCAAAAAACACGACATTGACCGAACTTAAAAATGCCGCATTTAACACCTGATACATAAACGTAACTTGCTTTCCCGTGGTTAATAAGCGAATCACAGTAATCATGACGCGCTACCTGAATAAGTGCCTTACCATCACGAATTGAGGTATCTAGAACAGTAAGACCTAAATCCGTTAACTCTTTAGAAACCAAGTCAGCACTCATAAACTTTGAGATAACGGACTGATTTTCTGCTGTAATTGTGATATCCATGCTAACCTCTATTAATATTCAAATTATTACTATTAAAGGTGCTAACAATGCGTAAACAGAATGAAACTAGCCGTAGTCAACTTGATGCAATCGAAGACGATCTCATAACTGCAATAACCGTAATGGATGCAATTTTCCAAACTGTGCTTGTTATTGACGACACCAACGAACCAACACAAACAAACCAAAACTTACAAAACACACTTGATGAAATAAAAGTAAAAATTCATTCAATGGTTGAGGTTCTTGCGCTTGAGTCATATGAAAACATTAACAATCTATACAGACACATAGCTCACGCTGCTGTTAGTATTGAATCCGAATATCCTGAATCTAAAACCTATGTAAAAAATCTTGATTCTTATTTAGCGCAACTACACTCAATCAAAAACAATGCAAAGCCTAATTAATCAACATCTTCGAGAATTGTTTAATCATCCCAACCGTGATTGGCGTTTTATGAATATCGCTTGAACGAGCCACACCACGCAGGTACTTAAATAAACGTCTGGCATTACCATCACAGCCTTTATAGAGAGCCGCCAGTAAATCGGGCTGCTCTTCTAATTCAGGTAACGTACTGATTGCTATTTGGTTTATATCTTCTTCGGGTAACTTATCGCCCATCTCCAATTTAAATCCTGCACGGCTATAGAGCTGCTTGTACTCGCCACGCTTACCTTTAAGGTTGATGATCAAACGCGGCATACCCACCAGAACAACACCCACACCCGATTTATCATGAATACGACGTAAGGTTTCCAGTGCGCGATAAGGCAAGTTTTCAGCTTCATCGACTAAGATCACACGACCAGAATCACGTAACGCTTTAATGATTGCCTCACTGCGGTCATGCATATTACCGCGCACATCGACGCCTAACTGATTACCTAACTCCTCTAAAATGACACGTGCGGTATAACCTGGGTCAGCTTCAATCAACACCGCATCACTGTATTGTTTGGCGTACTGTCGCACCATCATGGTTTTACCCATTCCCGCATCACCGTAGATAACGTTAATATCACCATCTAAGTGGGCAATACGGATAACTTCAATGCCTTGACTAGCGGTGCCTGTCATCACAAATTCAGGACGCAAGCGGCGGTTTTTTTCCTTTTCACGCTCACGCTCTATCATTTGGACGATTTTTGTTTCTACTGCACTGACATTGCCATCATAAATACCTTTAAGGTACTGACTGATCACAGAACCACTTAACCCTGAATTACGGGCAATATGCGCTTGCTTCCAGCCTTTTAATTCCATAAACTCAATGAGTTCTTGAAGTACATTCATGGTAAAACTCCTATTCGTTTATCGCTTTTTTGTTATTGCGTGTTAAGTCAGATTGTAAAAATGCAAAGTGCTTATCATCAGAGGTGGCAGCCTCTGATGGCAAGAAACCACTAAAATCAGGTTTATGTTCGATAACAGCACGGGTTTCTTGTTTAATAGCATCAATTTTTCCTTCAAAGTTTTTAAGTTGACGCTGAGATCTCTCTTTTTGTTTCTTCTCAATTTCGCTTATTGGTATTGCAGCGCGCTTATTACCATTCCAGATACCTTTACATATCCAACTGCCATCCATACGGTAAATGTTGATGTAATTTGCATTGTGGATATCAATGCCAATGCGAACTTTTTGCCCATCAAAATCACCAAGCTCTTCAGCAAAATACTCATTGTTGTTATGCTCAATCCAACCGCGTGAGCAGGTACGGATATATTGCGGTTTAAATAGCTCCCTTAATTCAATTTCTGATAAATATTCAATATCATCCCCCTCTACTTCAAGAAGCGCAGCGCGATACTGTGCAGGGGTTAGATACTTACCGTTATATTTTGGTAACTCACTGTGTTCATGACTATTATTGTATTTATCTATCTCTTCCTGAACCGCATCCATAAGCTGGTTCCATGAAGGCAACTTGGCTAACGCATTACTTTGACGTGTGTCTAATTGCTTATTTTGTTTTTTAGCATTAACAGCTGAATTTATATTTCTATCTAAAACACGAACCATTTCCCTATCAGCATGACTTCCGTTGTATGTAGCGAACCGTTGTGCAACTCTTAATGGAATAACACCGTTTAATCTCTCGATAATTCCGCGTGCTTGTGGATGCCCTGGAATACCTGTTAAATGCTCAATCCCCATACGTGAAAAAATCCCTAAAACTTTTTCATCAAGCATTTTGTTTTTCTGACCACCGCCATTATCTGAATACACAAATAGTGGCTTTCCATACCGACCAATCCCATGTGCATAAGCTTCTGCTACACCTATTGCATTTTCTGATTGTGACAAGCTCCACCCCACAACAAACCGAGTTCGCCCATCCAGCACTAGCGTTAACTCAGGAATAAATGGTTGCCCATGAATAGGATGAGCTATTTTCATATTCATAGACTTACCATCTGATATCCAACATCCGTTAACAGGTATCTGTGACCAGTCACGCTTTTGGTAAGGCTCTAAAGACGTTGCTGCCGAACCCGTAACACGACCACGCATTAATTCACGTTTAGGAAGCTTATCCAATGCGCGACGAACTGCGTCATAGCTAGGCATGGCGTTAAGCATTGCAGGTTGATCTGCAAATGTTTCAGTCCAATCAAGACAAAGACGGCGATAGCATTCTTTCATGTTAAAACCTATAGGATTGCGCCAATACACCAAGAATGCAGGCAGCCATCCAATATGCTCAGCTTTACGGGCTTTATGATGACCAGGAGCCAATAAAGCTAAACGCTCAGCGCCATTTGTGGTTGATTGATATACCGTTACCCACTCTTGCAATGAACGAACACTAACACCTTTGCGGCTAGTTCCTTTGCGGGCATTAGCAGCATCTGCGGCACGCTGTAAATGTGGCGGCAGAGTATGATCACGCGATTGTTCAGATATCATTTTGACTGCTGCGGTTCTGCTTGAGCCTAATCCAATCAGCTTCAACACTTCCTGTGCAAGTATGGCGCGAGCATCAGCGATATCCTTTTGATTTCCAGTTAGTTCTCCTACTTTACGGTCAAGCAATGCAGGGCACTGACGCATGAGATCTAAATTGGTTGCTAACTGTGTTGAACGTGGTGTTTTAGTTTCACTTGGTTCAACAATTACAGGGACTTGCGTTTCTAATGCTTGTTCAAAAAAGCGTGATTTAATTACTTCTTGCGCTTCTATAGGCAAGCAATCGACATGATATTCAAATGCTTTAGATCCATCTCTTCGACGTTTAAATTCATCATAACCACCAGATGCTTTATCCAAGTTATTGCGGATGTTATGCACCATACTTGGTAAGCCAGGTAATCCGATGCATTCTTGAGCTGTAACCCATATGGACATAATAAACCCCAACTAAGCGGAAGCCTGAGCTTCAGAAGAATAACGACTAGGCCAAATTACGTACGGTTCTACACCAATAGCATCCGCAATAATTTCCTCAGCTTTTGGGTAAGAGCGATAGAACACATTTCGAGCACAATTTTTCTTCACTCCCATTTTTTCTTCGATTTCCTTGATTGAAATTCCTCTTTTTTTCAAGGCAGTAAGAATTGCGTCACTCTCCCAGTCGCGCCCAAAATCAATAAACAAATGAGTCAAATCTTGTTTCGGTAACTGCATTGTGTAATCCTCTACTGTTTATCTATTTAGATAATTAAAAGAGATTATCTAACTCGTTAAAATATACGATCACAAAAAAACCGAAGTCAACAATAATCATCGGTTTTTTCGTTATTATTCACGAATTGAAATTTAAAGAGGAAATAGCTAATGAATTCAAATGATTCCAAGGAAAAGACCGATGCAACTACAAAAAACCATGAACGGATTTTTCTATTAACAGGAATAAACCGTTTTCCAGAAAGATTACGAGAGGCAATGGTTCACGCAAATATACCTAGCAACAACCAGCTTGCTAAGAAAACATACCTATCAGAATCTACAATAAGAAAGTATTTAAAAAGAGAGTCTTACCCGACATTAGATCGCTTAGCTTTAATAGCCAATGCTTGCTCATGCTCAGTGTCTTGGCTTGCGACAGGAGATGAAAACGGCGATTACATGCCATCTAATATTAACGAACATATCGTTGATATTAACGAGCAAAGGCATTCTGAACTTGAACGCGTTCTATCCTATTTATCAGAAGAACAACGGGATAAGTTTATGAAAGTGATATATACGAGGGGAATTTCAGCCATTCTGCAACTAGATGATGATCTAGATGCTAAATTTTTAACCTTAACCGAAGAAGAAAAAACTCGGTTGTTAAGCCTTCATGAAGCATTTGAAGAAGCCAAAAAAGGGGCACCTGAAGCCAGTTCCAAACACGATGTAACTAATCCAACACAAAACCAGGTCGGATAAAATCAATACGTTATCTGGCTTGGTTTTTTATGATATCAAGGTTTCAAATATAATTTACCTTGCTAATTATCAGCAATATTACTTATTTTAAGATTAGCTTTATTTTTAGAAATTAAAAGTATTTAAAAGTCTTTTAAAACCCTTTCAAATACCATTCAAAATAGTGCGAAAAATAGCGCGTTTTTTCCTATTTTTCCTCAAAATTGGCGCGGTAGTGCAGAATCGATGAATTGCCGCTAAAGCCAGACATATCAAGGCGCGTCGCCTGACCTCAGCTCATATCTAGCAGTGCAATATTGAATACCCCCCCACATGTTCAATAAGTTGCTGGTGGCTACCTTGCTCAATGATTTCCCCATTTTGCATCACAATGATCCGCTGGTGATGGCGAATGGTTGATAAGCGATGAGCAATTGTGATGATGGTTCTTCCTTTTGCAATAATATGCATATTTTCTTGAATAACGGCTTGGGACTCGTCATCTAACGCGCTAGTTGCCTCATCAAAAATAATCACTTTAGGATTAGAGAGTAGTGTTCGAGCAATAGCAATGCGCTGGCGTTGACCGCCAGAAAGGGATGTTCCTCCCTCGGCAAGAACGGTGTCGTAACCTTTGGGTAATTTCAAAATAAAATCGTGTGCTCCCGCCATTTTGGCCGCATGAACGACTTCGTCCATGGAAGCATCCGGTGAGGTTTGAGCAATATTGTGAAAAACGGATTGGCTGAATAAAAAATTCTCTTGCAGCACAATGCCAATTTGTTGACGAAGGGAGTGTAAGTTAATCGCGGATATGGGCGTGTTATCCACGAAAATGGTGCCACTCTCAGGGGTATAGAGCCGTAGTAACAATTTAGCAAGGGTACTTTTACCTGACCCGGACGTACCGACAATGCCAATGGTTTCTCCCGCTTTAATATTTAAATTAAAGTTTTTTAGAACAAACGGCATGTTTGGTTGGTAACGGAACGAAATATTTTTTAAATTTAAATGCCCTTGAAGGGGCAATTTATTTTCTTGCTGAGATTGTTCGATAGGTAAGTTGATAATTTGGGAGAGTTTTTCGATAGCGACACGGGTTCGAATGTAGTCCCCCCATAGTTTAGTGAGTTTGATGAGAGGCTGATTAGCGTGGCTAACCATCATGTGAAAGGCAATAAGCTGGCCAATCGTCATTTGCAATGCTAAAACTTCAGAGGCACCAACCCACAAAACAATCGCACTGGTGATTTTTTCAATAGCCATCACCAAATGTTCAGAACGCGAGCTTATTTGCCCTGATACAAAGTTAGTTTGGCTCATATCAGAGGTTTGACCGTCCCAGCGACGAGTAAAATTTGGTTCTACGGATAAGCTTTTCGCGGTTTCGATTCCATTAATACTTTCAGTCAAAAAAGAGGTATTGATGGCGATGTTGGTAAACTGTTGTTGTGCTGCGGATTCAATTTTAGGCGTTAACCACCAAGCTAATAAAAGATAAAATGGAATAGAACACAGAAATATTATTGTGAGTGTTGCGGAAATTAAATTCATCACGAAAATAAATACAAATAAAAATAATACATCTACACATAGAGTGAAAAAACTACTGGTTAAAAATTCACGAATAGTTTCGAGCTCTTTCACTCGGGTGACAATTGCGCCTATTTGCCTACTTTTAAAAAAGGGAATAGGTAGTCTAAGTAAATGATTAACCAGTTTTAAGCCAAGTGTCATATCAATACGGTTAACTGTATGATGATAAATGTACTCACGTAACCCTTTTAGCGTCACTTCTATTAGTGCTGCTATCATTAACCCAAAAATTAAAACATCCAAGGTGACTAAGCTATTGTGAACGAGCACCTTATCCATAATAACTTGCATAACTATAGGGGATACTAATGCGAGGATTTGCAATATAAATGAAAAGAATAGAACCCACAAAATAATGGATTTATATTTCATAAATTCAACTTGGAACCAAGTGATGTCAAATTGCCCCTGTTTAAGGCTTACCTGTAACCAATGGCCACTCCATTGTTGATTCAGTTCTTCAATACTCCATATTTCTGGAGGGGTATTTCCAAATTGCTGAACGAGCACTTGCTCTTGGTTGCGGTTAGCTAATAGAAAGGCTTCTCCTTTGACATTATATAAAATAGCAGGGCAAACTATTTTAGTTAGATTTTTATTTTTCTGATGTTTATTCCTACAGCGAATGGAGTACTTTGATTTAATAATGTTAAGTTTTTCATTGTAACCAATAGGTTTATTGAGTGTTTGTTCTAGTTCTTTAGGGTTTATTCCCCCTGACAACTTAGCAATAACACTAATAAAGTATAATGTCGATTCTAATTTGAGACTATCCATTTTCTATATTAATAAATTCCTTAAGTTATTTTAATTTTAAAGTTAAATTGTGCATTAATAAAATATACAGTAGATAACAATAAAATAGGGTGGAATTTGGATAATACAGGGTTTGTAATTCGCTGTGTATTGAAGTTAGTCTTATTATGTAGTTAATAAAGAAATTATATTTAACTACAAATATATTTAAAGATATTGAAAAGTTATATGTCTTTTCAATATCTATATTTAAATGTAATTAATTATTCGGGGATAGATAAAAAACGATGGATAGCTCTTAAAACATGGTCTGGTTTTTCTGCATGAACCCAGTGCCCTGTATCAGCGACAACCCACGCTTTGGCTTGCGGAAATTGTTGTGCGATTTGTTCTTTATATTCAGCTTGCACATAGGGGGAGTTTCCTCCGGGGATTAACAACACGGGTTTGTCCCAAGCAGGTACTGTTTCCCAACCAATAATACTTTCATAATTAGCTTTGAGAGCGGGTAAATTAAATTTCCACTCACCTTGTTTAAACGACTTAAGCAGAAATTGGATTACGCCATCCTCATTAATGTAATCATGCATAATCACGGTAGCTTCTTGGCGAGTTTTCGCATTTTTTGCTATGGCCGCATCAAGAGCTGCAAATATTTTATCATGACGACGGACTTGGTAAGCGACGGGCGCCATATCAATCGCAACGATGCTATCAATAAAATTAGGGGCTATTGCGGTTGCTGCCATGGCAATTTTCCCCCCCATTGAGTGGCCAATTAAAATAGCATTTTCGTAACCTAAAGATTTTACTAATGTAATAACATCTTGAGCCATTTGCTGGTAACTCATTTGCTCATCACGAAATGAGTCACCATGATTACGAACATCAATTTGAATCGTATCGAAATATTGTTGTAAATTACGCCCTAAAACACCTAAGTTGTTGAGGTCACCAAATAGCCCATGGATGAGTACTACTGGGCTATTTGAGATTGGATTTTCAGGTTTATGAATAGTATGGTTAAGTAATACAGTCATATTTGTTTGATCAATTCGTCAGCGGTACATGTGGTCTTATCATGTCACGGCTCTGAGTAAAATCCAAATGGTCAAATAAACTGCAATCTTGGTTGAGGCAAGTTAATGGGGCGATAACTAAGAGGATCATCGCCAGTAAATTTGAGAAAATTGAATTTGGCCACGGAGGTGAAATACTGAAAGTAATGGCATGATAACCTACTGAATTATCTTCGAACTTAGAATAATGTTTACTTTAAGTTATTGAAATTTTAATTGTTTTGTTTTTTTTAAATCTGTCTTATAATCACACCGCAAATTTTAGTTAAATAAGTACTGGGAAAAAATGAAAACGATAGACGTTGATGAAGAGCTTTACCGCTATATTGCAAGCCATACACAGCATATCGGTGAAAGTGCATCGGATATTTTGCGCCGTATGTTAAATTTCAAATCCGGGCAGCCAGTACAAGCAAAAGAAATGAGTCAGGAACATGCTGTTATTAAGGCTGAACCTGCGACGAGTATACCTGCTGTTGCATTAAATCCTGTTAGGGTCATTAGAGAGCTCCTGTTATCTGACGCTTATGCAGAAAAAAATAAAGCGATTGACCGCTTTATGTTGATTTTATCTACTTTATATAGTTTAGATGCGAATCGTTTTGCGAGTGCAACAGAGTTAATGCATGGTCGAACTCGTATTTATTTTGCTGGCGATGAGCAAACATTACTTGCAGCCGGTAAACAATCTAAGCCTCGCCATATTCCTGGGACACCGTATTGGGTGATCACAAATACGAATACGAATCGTAAACGTAGTATGGTTGATGCGATTATGCAGGAAATGCAATTTCCAACCAATGTGATTGAAAAAGTTTGTAATACTATTTAAAAACTGAAAGGCCACTGATGTTGATAACAAAGCATCAGTGCTTTGGGAGAAAACAAGTGACAATACATGAACGTGCAGGGCAGCTTCCGTTTCAAAGTGACTTGATCAATGTCGCTCAATTAACCGCTCAATATTATACGCAGCAACCACAACCTGGAAATGCATCTCAAGCTGTTAAGTTTGGAACATCAGGGCATCGTGGTAGCTCATTGCGTAAAAACTTTAATGAAAACCACATATTAGCTATTGCACAAGCGATAGCTGATTTACGCAAAAAGCAAGGCGTAACAGGCCCTTGTTTTGTGGGGAAAGACACCCATGCGTTATCAGAAGCGGCATTTATCACTGTGGTTGAAGTCTTAGCGGCAAATCAAGTTCATGTTATTGTTCAGGAAAATAATGGATTTACCCCAACGCCTGCTGTCTCTCATGCCATTTTAAGTTATAACCAATCACATCAAGATGTTGCGGATGGTATTGTTATTACACCATCACATAACCCACCTGAAGATGGCGGTATTAAATATAATCCTGCGAATGGTGGGCCGGCAGATACCGATTTAACGTCTGTCATTGAGAAAAATGCTAACCAATTGCTAGCCAATAACCTTGAAGGGATTAAAAGAACCAACTTTGATAGCGCGATGGCGAGTGAGTACGTCATTCAGAAAGATTTGGTTATGCCTTATGTCTCTGCATTAGGTGAAGTTGTTGATATGCAAGCAATTGCTAAGTCTGGTTTAAAAATTGGCGTTGACCCTCTAGGCGGCTCTGGTATTGAGTACTGGAAAAAAATTGCTGAATATTATCAATTAGATATTGAAATCGTAAATGACCAATTAGACCAAACATTCCGTTTTATGCCTTTAGACCATGATGGTGTCATCCGTATGGACTGCTCATCAAGTTGGGCAATGGCGGGTTTGCTTGGGATGAAAGAAAAATTTGATTTAGCTTTCGCTAATGACCCTGACTATGACCGTCATGGCATTGTCACCCCCGATGGTTTAATGAACCCAAATCACTATCTTGCTGTGGCAATCGACTACCTATTCCAACACCGCCCTCAGTGGGGAAAAAATGTTGCGGTAGGGAAAACCCTTGTCTCAAGTGCGATGATTGACCGTGTTGTTAACGATATAGGGCGTGAATTAGTTGAAGTACCAGTAGGGTTCAAATGGTTTGTTGATGGGTTATTCAGCGGCCAGCTAGGTTTTGGCGGTGAGGAAAGTGCTGGGGCATCATTTTTGAAATTCGATGGCACACCTTGGTCAACAGACAAAGACGGTATCATTCTTTGCTTACTCGCTGCAGAAATTACGGCGGTTACGGGTGAAAACCCGCAGCAACGTTATAATAACCTCGCTAAGAAATTTGGCGCACCGATTTACAACCGTATTCAAGCGAAAGCGACTCACGAGGAAAAAGCGAAGCTAAGTAAATTATCACCGGAAATGGTTGCAGCAGATACATTGGCTGGAGATAAAATTACACAGCGTTTAACTGCTGCCCCTGGTAATAATGCACCAATTGGCGGTTTAAAAATCATGACTGATTATGGCTGGTTCGCAGCAAGACCATCAGGCACGGAAGAAGCGTATAAAATTTATTGTGAAAGCTTCCGCGGAGAAGAGCATTTACGCCAAATAGAAAAAGAAGCGATTGAGATCGTAAGCAAAGTTATTCGCTAATTTTTTAATTTTTTATAAAAGACATTTCAATGAATATCCCGAAATACAGCGCAATGATGTAATTCGGGATATTATCGCTTATTTATTGTTAATTTCTCCATAAAATTGTGCTTGTCGAGAGTGTGACAAGATTAACAAAATTCTTTTTTCCATTATCAAAAAATAACCCCCCTTTCATTTTTGGGCTTGCTGACAATAACCGTTGCAGCTAAAGGCTTGGAGTGGTACAACTTTAAGTATCTGAGTGAATTTTATTAACCATAATTGAAGATGGATAGGGTGAGGTCAATGAGTCAGGTTTATAATTTCAGTGCAGGCCCAGCTATGCTACCTGTTGAAGTCATGCGTCGTGCTGAACAAGAGTTTTGTAATTGGAAGGGATTAGGCGTTTCTGTCATGGAAGTTAGCCATCGCGGAAAAGACTTTATCGAAGTGGCAACAGAAGCAGAACAAAATTTACGTGATCTATTAAACATTCCTGATAACTATAAAGTTTTATTTTGTCACGGTGGGGCTCGAGCCCATTTTGCTACGTTACCGATGAATTTATTAGGTGATAAAACGACCGCTGACTATATTGTGAGTGGCTATTGGTCAGAGTCAGCAGCAAAAGAAGCTGAAAAATACTGCACACCTAATGTAATTCAAATTACTGAAGAAAAAGACGGTGTTGTGAGTTTAAAACCCATGAAAGAATGGCCATTAAGTGATGATGCCGCTTATGTCCACTATTGCCCAAATGAAACCATTGGTGGCTTAGCTATTCATGAAGAACCTGACTTCCCTGAAGATAAAATTATTGTTGCTGACTATTCCTCTTCTATCTTATCTAAACCGATTGATGTAAGTCGTTATGGTGTCATTTATGCGGGAGCTCAAAAAAATATTGGGCCAGCTGGATTAACTATCGTTATTATCCGAGAAGACCTGCTCGGTAAAGCTTCGCCTCAGACTCCATCTGTATTTGATTACACGGTATTGGCAAAACACGATTCAATGTTTAATACCCCACCGACCTTTGCTTGGTATCTTGCGGGGATGGTCTTCAAATGGTTAAAAGAACAAGGTGGTTTGCAAGAAATGGCTAAGCGTAATTATGAAAAATCACAATTACTCTACAATGCAATTGATGATAGCCAGTTCTACATTAACCGTGTTGCGGTTGAAAACCGTTCTTGGATGAATGTACCGTTCCAAATGCAAAACCCGGCTCTTGATGCGAAATTTATTGATGGAGCCAAAGAGCAAGGCTTACTTTCTCTAAAAGGCCATAAAGTGGCTGGTGGTATGCGTGCGTCAATCTATAATGCGATGCCATTAGCGGGTGTACAGGCTTTGGTTGATTTTATGGCTGATTTCGAACGTCATAACGCTCAATAATGAGATTTGCCGACTGAAATAGGATGTTCAGTCGGTTATTTGTGCTCTTTACATTTGACTTAAAAGAAAATAGAGCCAGATTTTATTTACTTGCAAAACTTCACTGGAGAAACTGCTTTTTATGCAATCCCTGACATTACAACCTATCTCTTCAATTAACGGCACAATTAATTTGCCAGGGTCAAAAAGTGTCTCAAACCGCGCACTATTATTAGCAGCGATGGCTAAAGGAACGACCACACTCACTAACTTATTGGACAGTGATGATATTCGCCATATGCTGAATGCATTAACCCAGTTAGGCGTTAGCTACCAACTATCGGAAGATAAAACACGTTGTCGTGTGGAAGGTTTAGGCGGAAACTTATCTCATCCAAATGCTCTAGAGATATTTTTAGGCAATGCCGGAACGGCAATGCGCCCACTGGCTGCTGCATTATCACTAAGTCACAATAATATTATTTTAACGGGTGAGCCTCGCATGAAAGAGCGCCCAATTGGGCATTTGGTCGATGCATTAAGGGAAGGTGGCGCAGAAATTGAATATTTAGAGCAGGAAAACTACCCGCCACTACGTTTGAAAGGTGGTTTTATCGGTGGTCAAATTTCAGTCGATGGGTCTGTTTCCAGCCAGTTTTTAACTGCATTGTTAATGGCGGCTCCACGTGCAGAGCAAGATACAACAATTACAATTATTGGCGAGTTAGTCTCTAAACCTTATATTGATATCACGTTAGCATTAATGAAATCATTTGGTGTTAATGTCGAAAATCATCAATATGAACATTTCGTTATCAAAGGGCAGCAACAATATCAATCACCAGGTGAATATTTAGTGGAAGGTGATGCTTCATCAGCGTCTTATTTCCTCGCTGCGGCTGCCATTAAGGGAGGCGTAGTGCGTGTAACAGGAATTGGGCGTAATAGTTTGCAAGGGGATACTAAATTTGCCAACGTATTAGAAAAAATGGGCGCGACTATTCGTTGGGGTGATGACTACGTTGAATGTGAACGAGGAACGTTGACAGGTATTGATATGGACATGAATGCGATCCCTGATGCGGCAATGACTATTGGAACGGTTGCTCTGTTTGCTGAAGGCGAAACGGTTATTCGTAATATTTATAACTGGCGAGTAAAAGAGACCGACCGGTTATATGCGATGGCGACAGAGTTACGAAAAGTTGGCGCTGAAGTGGAAGAAGGACATGATTATATTCGTGTCCTTCCACCGAAAAAATTACAGCATGCTGAAATTGAAACTTATAACGACCATCGTATTGCAATGTGTTTTTCGTTAGTTGCATTATCAGATACGCCAGTAACAATTTTGGATCCCGGCTGCACTGCAAAAACTTTTCCTGATTACTTCGAACAGTTGGCACGTTTAAGTCATTAATCTATTGGTTGGGTTGATATTATTTTCTTCGATATCAACCTGATTTTTACGATCCAAACATCAATTTTCTCTTATTTTTTAGCAATCATCAGAACCTGCTTATTTCACAAATCTACTGAATTGGTATAATACCTTCACAGATTTTAATTGCGGGTAGCTAGGCTATTTGCAGAAAAGGAGATTTTTATATGGTGGCGATAGCCCCTGTAATCACCGTTGATGGACCAAGCGGAGCAGGTAAAGGTACACTTTGCCAAGCATTAGCAAACGAATTTGGATGGCAGCTTTTAGACTCTGGCGCAATTTATCGTGTATTAGCGTTAGCTGCGTTACATCACCATGTTGATATCCAATCCGAAGATGCGTTAGTTCCTTTGGCTGCAAATTTAGATGTGAAATTTGTTCCTGAAGATAATGTACTGAAAGTCATTCTGGAAGGGGAAGATGTTTCGAATCAAATTAGAACCGAAACAGTAGGGAATACAGCATCCCAAACAGCAACTTTTCCTCGCGTACGTGAAGCTTTACTTCGACGCCAACGTGCATTTAGAACGCTACCTGGACTTATTGCCGATGGCCGTGATATGGGAACGGTGGTTTTCCCCGATGCCCCAGTAAAAATTTTTCTTGATGCGTCAGCTGAAGAACGTGCTCATCGGCGGATGAAGCAGTTGCAAGAAAAAGGTTTTGATGTTAATTTTGAACGTCTTTTAAGCGAAATTGAAGAGCGAGATTTTCGTGATCGTAATCGCTCTGTTGCACCTCTTATTGCCGCGAAAGACGCATTAGTGCTGGATTCCACAAGTATGTCTATTGAGGAAGTTATTGAAAAAGCACACACCTATGCAAAAAAAATTCTACAATTATCGTGATAATAGGCTTTATTTTAGCTTATAATTAGATAATATACGCAGTTACCGCTATGTGATTATATTATTAGCATAGCATCAACCTTGCGACATGGAATGTTGTGGGGTATGTGAAACAACCCCATTTGGCGGGAAGCTAAGTGGACGTTAATTTAAAACTCTTGAAGATCATTAATATGACTGAATCTTTTGCTCAACTCTTTGAAGAATCCCTGCAGAATATTGAAACTCGTCCTGGTTCTATCGTCCGTGGTACTGTTGTTGCCATCGATAAAGACGTAGTCCTTGTTGACGCAGGTCTTAAATCAGAATCTGCTATCCCAGTAGAACAGTTCAAAAATGCTCAGGGTGAGCTAGAAATCCAAGTTGGCGACGAAATCGATGTAGCTCTGGATGCAGTAGAAGATGGTTTCGGTGAAACTATCCTGTCTCGTGAGAAAGCTAAACGTCATGAAGCATGGCTGATGCTGGAAAAAGCTTACGAAGAAGCTGAAACTGTAACTGGTGTTATCAACGGTAAAGTTAAAGGTGGTTTCACTGTTGAGCTGAACGGTATTCGTGCGTTCTTACCAGGTTCACTGGTTGATGTACGTCCAGTTCGTGATACTACTCACTTGGAAGGCAAAGAGCTTGAGTTCAAAGTAATCAAGCTGGATCAGAAACGCAACAACGTTGTTGTTTCTCGTCGTGCTGTAATTGAATCTGAAAGCAGCGCTGAGCGCGATCAACTGCTGGAAAATCTGCAAGAAGGCATGGAAGTTAAAGGTATCGTTAAGAACCTTACTGACTACGGTGCATTCGTTGATCTGGGCGGTGTTGACGGCCTGCTGCATATCACTGACATGGCTTGGAAACGTGTTAAACACCCAAGCGAAATCGTCAACGTTGGTGATGAAATCAATGTTAAAGTTCTGAAATTCGACCGTGAGCGCACTCGTGTTTCTCTGGGTCTGAAACAACTGGGCGAAGATCCTTGGGTCGCAATCGCTAAACGTTACCCAGAAGGTACTAAACTGACTGGTCGCGTTACTAACCTGACTGACTACGGCTGCTTCGTAGAAATCGAAGAAGGCGTTGAAGGTTTAGTTCACGTTTCAGAAATGGATTGGACTAACAAAAACATCCACCCATCTAAAGTTGTTAACGTTGGTGATGTTGTTGAAGTTATGGTTCTGGATATCGATGAAGAACGTCGTCGTATCTCTCTGGGCCTGAAACAGTGCAAATCTAACCCATGGCAGCAATTTGCAGAAACTCACAACAAAGGCGACCGCGTTGAAGGTAAAATCAAGTCTATCACTGACTTCGGTATCTTCATCGGTCTGGACGGCGGCATCGATGGCCTGGTTCACCTGTCTGACATCTCCTGGAACGTTGCAGGCGAAGAAGCAGTTCGTGAATACAAAAAAGGTGATGAAATCGCAGCTGTTGTTCTGCAAGTCGACGCAGAGCGTGAGCGTATTTCTTTAGGTGTTAAACAGTTAGCTGAAGATCCATTCAATAACTACTTAGCAGCAACTAAGAAAGGCGCAATCGTAACTGGTAAAGTAATCGCAGTTGATGCTAAAGGTGCAACTGTTGAGCTGACACTGGGCGTTGAAGGTTACCTGCGTGCATCAGAAGCTTCACGTGACCGTGTTGAAGATGCAACACTGGTTCTGAACGTTGGTGATGATGTTGAAGCTAAATACACTGGTGTTGATCGTAAAAACCGTGTAATCAACCTGTCTGTTCGCGCTAAAGACGAAGCTGATGAGAAAGACGCTGTCGCAGCTGTGAACAAACAAGAAGATACAGCATTCGGCAACAATGCTATGGCTGAAGCTTTCAAAGCAGCTAAAGGCGAATAATTAAGTGGGGGCAACAGTAGCGTTGCCCCTTTGTAACGGTAGTTTAGGGAGGTACTATGACCAAGTCTGAATTAATTGAAAGACTGGCTAGCCAGCAGTCTCATCTTTCAGCAAAAACCGTTGAGGAAGTTGTAAAGGAAATTCTTGAGCATATGGCGGATACGTTAGCTAACGGTGAGCGTATTGAAGTCCGTGGTTTCGGCAGTTTTTCTCTTCACTACCGTGCTCCACGCGTTGGCCGTAACCCAAAAACTGGTGATAAAGTGGAACTAGAAGGTAAATATGTTCCTCATTTTAAACCAGGTAAAGAATTACGTGATCGTGTAAATATTTACGGCCAATAATCAGGCTGTAGATCTTAATTATTACATCAAAACAGTGCTTGTATTTTATACGGCACTGTTTTTTATATCTAGCTAACACCAACACCAACACCAACACCAACACCAACACCAACACCAACACCAACACCAACACCAACACCAACACCGCTTCTATACTTTTAAAGCCTATAGAAATAATAAAATAAATCCAAAAGCAGCTTTAGAGATATATACGTGTTTTGCGAAGCTCCTCGCAAACTAATATGTATATTTTTATCAGTAAAAAACATATTGGGAAGCGCTACGAAAAATAAAACAAAGAGACTTAAAAAATTCATAGGAATAAATAAACTAAAGCAAATAAACGCTATGTAGGGATACAAAAGTTGATAAAAAATATCATCTACATAATAAGATGGCTAAATAATTCAATCAAAAAATGTAATTTAATCTTTAATGGGAAATTGTCTGTTTCGATGACAATGGCTTCTATTGCTTTGATTTTAGGTACATTACCACTTTTATTTATACCTAAAATTTTAATGCTGAGTGAATTATTATTTGTTTCTTTGTTTGTATCGGTATTAATAATATTCTTTATATTTGGTAAATTATGTAAGTTTTTAGCACTAATTATTATGTTTTTTCTATGGGCTAATTGTGTGGGGGGGTATTCAATATTGCACTGCTAGATATGAGCTGAGGTCAGGCGACGCGCCTTGATATGTCTGGCTTTAGCGGCAATTCATCGATTCTGCAC
>NZ_JAALBT010000019.1:0-65356 GCF_011077905.1 Providencia sp. M-27
GAATGATTTATCAGTTTAATTATTGAGGAGAACCCCTATGTCTCGTTTAGCTTCCCGTTTTGGCAATGCTTGCTCTATTCGTCGTGACCGCCCGCTAACCATTGAAGAATTATTCCGCACAGTACCTAGCGTATTTTCAGAAGAAAAACACGAATCCAGAAGTGAACGTTATACTTACATCCCTACGATTACCTTATTGGATAGTCTTCAAAAAGAAGGCTTCTATCCGTTCTTTGCTTGCCAGACTCGTGTACGTGATGCTAGTCGCCGAGAGCACACCAAGCATATGTTAAGACTTCGACGCCATGATCAAATTACAGGAAATCAAGTGCCTGAAATCATCTTACTCAATAGCCATGATGGCTCAAGTAGCTATCAAATGTTACCCGGCTTCTTTAGAGCCATTTGCTGTAATGGCCTCGTTTGCGGTGACACGTTTGGTGAAGTGAGAGTACCGCACAAGGGCGATGTGGTGAATAAAGTCATTGAAGGGGCTTATGAAGTGTTAGATACGTTTGATGCTATCGCTGAAAAACGTGAGCAAATGCAGTCCTTACTATTACCGCCACCAGCACAACAGATCTTCGCCCAAGCCGCTCTCATGTATCGTTATGGCGAAGAACATCAACCGATCACTGAAGCCCAAGTGTTACAACCTCGCCGCTTTGAAGATAAAAAAGACGATCTTTGGACAGTGTACCAACGTTTGCAGGAAAATTTAATCAAGGGAGGATTATCAGGCAGGAATGCCAAAGGTAAACGCGCTCGCACGCGTTCAGTGAATGGAATTGATGGGGATATTAAGCTTAATAAAGCGTTGTGGGTACTGACAGAACAAATGCATGCTCATTTTGCTGGACGCGAACAACTATAGCCACAGCATACGTTAAATAATTGAATCTTACGGTGAACGCGATGAAACTATCAGAACGTCAACTAAAAACCTTGGGTAATGTGAAACTCAATTATGCCTCACTCTGCAACAAAAGGACACTCAACTCGCTGGAGAAAAAAGGAATGATTCAACTACATACATCAAACCATTGGGTCTTAACGGAGTTCGGTTTTCATATCGATAACATGAGTAAACGGCGTTGCTTATAAAGCGTTAGCGCTAACATAAAGACTTATTCCGTATTTTGGTACTTGATAATATCGAGCATACCAACCTATTCAAGAAAGGAGAGAATTCTTTAAACATCATTTTATTCCCTTCCATTTTGACTCACTCTCTCATCAACTCTTTTTCTTATTTAAGCACCAAAACAACAGTTGATCGATTACGCCGATCGATAACCGTTTATTGATAGTTACGATCGATATTACCGATCGTATTTTAATTATTGATAGGTAAAACAGATCGATTAAGTTAAACTGTCTCACGCTAAATTATCTTTATGTCAGTGATATTAAGGTGATTGAGTCAAATCTTTCATGCCTTCCTCTGACATAACGCGATTCAACCATACTTAATGTGATATTGATTAAAAGGAAATCAATCATGAAAAAAGCGTTTATTGTTCCCGCCCTAATGGGGTGCATTTCATTACCAGCATTCGCTAACACGGATGACAGTAAAACGGGGCTTTATGTCACGGGTAAAATGGGCGCATCCATTGTGCAAATGTCTGGCCAGCAGTTTGTCTACAGCGGCTATGCTGATGCCGGTGATAATGGTACAAAAAATGGAGATAGCCATCGTACTGGCGTATTTGGCGGTGGACTTGCGTTAGGTTATGACTTTTCCAATCAGTTTGATATCCCTGTTCGCGCTGAATTGGAATTTATGGCGCGTGATAAAGCGAATTCAACCTACAATATCCTCGACCGTGTGCGTAATGGCGTACATCAAACTCGTGATATTAAAAACCAAATCAAACTCAATACGTTAATGGTCAATGGGTACTACGACATTAAAAATAGCTCAAATTTCACGCCGTATATCTCTGTCGGGCTAGGCTATGCGGCCGTGGATTTTAAAACTACCCGCGCTGATGCTTATACTCCAGGACTCTCTCTGCATGATACTCACACGCATACCGCCAATAACTTTGCCTGGAGTGTCGGTGCGGGGGTGAACTATGCCATCAATGACGATTGGGATATGGGGCTGAGTTATCGCTATTTAGATGCTGGAAAAGCCGACATCACGACAGCGGTAGGCGATGGGGAAAACACCTCAAAAATCAAAGTGAAGGCCAACGATATCATGCTTGGTTTAACTTACCGATTCTAATCTCTGGCATTCAGCCTTAAAGATTACCCTCAACTTACCTAGCCAACATGCCTTTTTGATGTTGGCTATTTTATTGGTTAAACAAAAAAAATAACCACGGTTAAATTTTAACCACAAAAAAATTGTAATAAAAAGAGGTAAAAATGAATTCAATTAATCATATTCGTTTAGGTGTTGAACGAATTTTTTTCATCATTAGCTTAGTGCTAGTATTCGGTTTTACAGTCATCATCGCCAATCACTATAGTATCGACTCATTTATTGGTAAGCCCTTAATGTATCTACTGTATTACCTTATCGCGATGTTAGCTCCACTCTTGATTTCTCAAATATTGTTGTGGGTCATTTATGGGTTTAAGGGTATCCCTTTCCGTTTAATGCTAACGCGAAAAATTTTGGCATTCGTCTTCGCTTTCATCGCCTCTTTATGTGTTATCTACTTATTGCTCATCGGGATTATTCCTTTTATGGTTTTTGACCATGCTTTAATTTTTATACTTTATGAATACTTTTTTATTTTCCTCCTTTTCGCCTGCCTTATCGGACTGAGCGCTGGCGTTATTGTCTATATCCATACCGTTAAAAATGTATCCCATCCATTTCAATACCCGCATCCTATTTTCCGTTTAATGACATTCTTAGCGCTATACCTTGTCATTATGAATGCCTTAGCGATAGGCATTGGCAACCAAATCAATCTCAATATCATGGTGATTCTAGCGGGTACTATCGCAGGTTATGTGGGGTATTGGGGGTATGGCTTCCTACAACAATACACGGCAACGCGTTCTCGGAAACTCAGGATAACCCTGTCAACAATCATTTCCCTTGTTATCTTAGCGCTACTGGCACTCCTTAACGTTCTATTGCCTAACCGATTAAATATGTTCGGATTATTCCTGCTATTTTTTATCGAACTGGCTATTGCAATCACATTAGGTCGACTCACCTATCAGAAAAACAACCATCAGAAAGACGGTTCAACAATGAGGATAAATCATGACTAAATACGTATTTATTTTCATGGTGTTTTGCCTCAATTTTACCGCGAGCGCCTTTAACACGAATGTATTTGATACCGCCATCGATAAAAGTGGTTTTACACCAATGTGTAATAACCAAGCGATTGCCGATAAGGATTGTCGTGTTGACGATTACCTAGAGGGACGTTATGTCGTCACGAGCACAGTAAATCTGGGCGCTAAATGTGCCTTCGTAATTGCCGAAGTGATTGATAGTCAAACCAACCAACTATTTAGTACATCAACTGGCGATTGTGAAGACGGCCCTCTCGATACCTATTACCGCTTATCCCGTATTAACAAAAAAGTGTGGCTGGATGCTTACAGTCAAGGAAAACACATTGACCATGTGGAGGTTATCTTTCAATGAAAAATCGCACATTAAATAGCCTTCCTTTTGTGGGAATTATCGCAGTCGTCATATTGGGGATTTATTTCGGCAAACAACCTAAGCCAACCTATCGAGATTGTGTTGAGTTCAGCCCATTTCCTGTCAGTACGCTTCAGGTTTATGATCAACCCGATAGAGCTTCCAAGTCTATCAACTATCAGCCCACATCAGGAAAAGAACAATTCTGGGTCGCTAAACGAACAGCTGATGAACAATGGGTACAACTCTACCATGCCATAACACTTTTTGATGATTTACCTGAATCAGCTAAACTCGGATGGGTTAGTACCACGAACATAAACACATTGGGGATATTTGAGTGCATGACTAAGAATTAGCACTCATGATAAAATAATAATTGAAGGTGGGTAACCTCACCTTCATTATTGT
Organism: Providencia sp. M-27; assembly: GCF_011077905.1. Taxonomy (NCBI): domain Bacteria; kingdom Pseudomonadati; phylum Pseudomonadota; class Gammaproteobacteria; order Enterobacterales; family Morganellaceae; genus Providencia; species Providencia sp. M-27. The sequence goes on from NZ_JAALBT010000019.1 coordinate 4,040, forward strand.
CCATCTTAATTAGAGTTCACTATATACCTGTATTGCGTCCAATACTCACTAATGCAATAGGAGGGAAGCCAAAATAAAATGGCATACTGGATGGTATACCAATAAAACCCCAAAAAGAAAAATGCCATGCTAATCAATAGCATGGCATCAAATTTTGGCGGAGGAGGAGAGATTCGAACTCTCGGATGGTTTCCCATCGGCGGTTTTCAAGACCGCTGCCTTCAGCCGCTCGGCCACCCCTCCGCAATGACGTGCACTATAAACATCCTCTCATTGGATGTAAACCCCTAATGTGATCATTCGCTTTAAAAATATACGTCTTTCATACTGTTAGGCGAAAATATCAACATTCTAACGACTTTACTTGGGTTACATCTCTATTTTTGCTAAATTTACGTTCTAATTTTATTTGAGTTGAAAAAGAGTATGTTGGTTTTTAATAATCAAGAAATAGAAACAGATGCGCAAGGTTACCTGCTTGACAGCCAACAATGGAGTGAAGAATTAATTCCTTTACTCGCACAGCAAGAAGATATTGAAATTACCAATGAACACCTCGAAATTATCCGTTTCGTCAGGAATTTCTATTTGGAATTTAATACCTCTCCTGCTATTCGTATGTTAGTTAAAGCAGTTTCCCAGCAGTTTGGGGAAGAAAAAGGCAATAGCCGCTATTTATACCGGTTATTTCCTAAAGGTCCTGCTAAACAAGCGACTAAACTTGCAGGCCTGCCAAAACCGGTGAAATGCATTTAATTTCCGCTAATAGCGGACACTAAAGTCCGCTATTGGCTCGGTTTTCCAGTTTTCGGTAAAAAAATGGTCTACCTTTGCCCCTGGAGGCCCCCCAGCTTTCAGCCACTCATCAACAAACTCAATATCTTGCTCTGAGCCATAAATAGCTAGCTTAACACTACCGTCATCCCGGTTACACACAAAGCCTTTTATGCCATTCTGATTAGCCCAATGATAGGTCTGGTAACGAAACCCAACCCCTTGAACACGACCATAAATATAAAAATATCGACCTGATGTAATCATGTGAGCCTCCATTGTCAGAGCATAATGTATTGATACCTTCTTTTAACAGTTGTTTTTTATTCATTGAACAGATAATCTGCTAAATGAGGCACTGCTTTTGATCGTTACGTATAAAGACAGTGTATTGCGTTATTGATAATTGTCTATATCTTAGCTTGAAAACGCGTAGCACTGCCCACATATAGTTTGAAGTATAAGCAAGGCTTTTAGGAGGTCGCTATGATGATCACCAGTAAATATGGAATCGGGCAACAAGTTAGACACAAACTTCTCGGCTACTTAGGCGTTGTTGTCGATGTAGACGCTGAGTATTCGCTCGAACAACCACATGATGATGATATTGCCGCTAACAGCACACTACGCGATCTACCTTGGTATCATGTTGTTATGGAAGATGACAATGGGGATGCTGTTCATACTTATTTGGCTGAAGCTCAAATTACTTATGAAACCGTAGAAGACCATCCAGAGCAACCATCAATGGATGAACTAGCGGAATCAATAAGGTCTCAGTTGCAAGCACCTCGCCTTCGCAACTAACCTTCAAATATTTATATTGTTATTTATGAACGCAACCGTAAAGCAGCTCACTAGCTGCTTTACTTTTTTAACGCTAGAAATACTTTATTTTTCAAGACCTAAAGCAGGTATTTCTTGTTTTGGGCATTTATCCATAACAAACTGCAAACCAGCCTGCAAAGCGATTTGCTGTGCTTCTTCACTAATCACCCCTTTTTGTAACCACAAAACTTTAGCTTTAATTTCCACTGCTTCTCTGGCCACTCCTACTGCAGCTTCTGCATTACGAAACACATCGACCATGTCAATAGGCTCTGGTATATCACTAAGTTTTTCGTATACAAGCTGCCCTAATAAAGTTTGCCCTGCCAATTTGGGGCTCACTGGAATAACGGTATAGCCTTGATGCAAAAGATATTCCATAACTTCATAACTCGGCCTATTTGCCTTATCACTCGCTCCCACTAAAGCAATAGTTCGAACACACTTTAAAATTTCAGCAATTTCTTGATCTCTCATCAAAATATCTCCCAAAACCTATAAACTATTCATTAGCATTATGATATATGTTGTATATCTTTGCTCATTCAATTTTTAAAGATGTTTATCTCGCATCTTACTTAAGGGAATATCATGGAATCAACAACCCGTAAAATTACAGCCTCAAAAAATATTGCTTTGGTTGCCCATGACCACTGTAAACCTTCATTATTATCTTGGACTAAGAAAAACAATGAACGGCTCCAAACTCACAAATTATACGCAACCGGCACAACAGGTAATTTAATCCACCAGCACACTGGGTTGCCAGTCACCAGTACGCTAAGTGGCCCTATGGGGGGAGACCAGCAAATAGGCTCAATGATCGCAGAACAAAAAATCGACCTCTTGATTTTCTTCTGGGACCCTCTTAACGCTGTACCTCATGACCCTGATGTTAAAGCATTGCTACGTTTGGCTACAGTTTGGAATATTCCTGTCGCGACCAACCCTGCAACTGCTGATTTTTTAATCACATCACCCTATTTTGATAATGTAATAGACGTCGTTATTCCTGATTACGAAAGCTATTTAAATAAACGAACTAACTAATCTACCAATGTTAAGCGCCACAGCATTCTGGCGCTTAATACAAAATAAGATTACCTTAAGGTTTCTTTTGCTTTGGAACGCCCAATTGCTTGAGTTCATCAACAAATTCTGACGGTTTTTCTGGGTCATAGAGTAACCAAACTTGCTGCTTAGCCCGTGTTAATGCGACATACAGCAAACGTCTTTCTTCTGCGTGATCAAAATCTTCTGGTTTAGGCAATAAAGCTCGCTCAATGATTGATTCGCGCGCAGGAGCAGGGAAACCATCCTTTCCGCTATTCAGACCACAAATGATGACATGGTCTGCTTGCTGCCCTTTTGAGGCATGAATCGTCATAAACTGAATATTTAATTTTGGCCAGCGAGTTTTGGCTTTATCTAAAATAGTAGGTTTTAAATAATGGTAGCGGGCTAGCACTAATACCGTTTCATCATCAAGCACATAGCCACTCATTTTGTCCAACAAACGTTCAAAGGCATCCTCACAAAGAAGAATAACCGATTTTTTATTCCCTTTCGTTAAGCTATTCAATGGTTTATCTAGCTGCATTGGGTTTTGTAAAATAAACTGGTTAGCCACTTCACCAATACGCTCATTAAAACGATAAGTGGTGTCTAAAGCGCAAAGTTCTCCAATGCCAAAGTTATGCTCAAACGATGTTGTTAAGTCTAATTCTGCACCACTAAACCGATAGATAGCCTGCCAATCGTCTCCAACAGCAAATAACGTCGTTTGCTTATTCTGCTGTCGTAGTACCTGCAATAATTTAGCTCTAAGAGGCGAAATATCTTGGAACTCATCGACTAAAATATGTTTCCATGGGCTAATAAAACGCCCTTTCTCTAAAATATTAATGGCCTGATGAATTAATCCAGAAAAATCAATTGCACCTTCATCTTTCAAAGCGCTTTTCCACACTTTCAATAACGGCGCCATTAAACGAATGCGCTTTTGGAAAAGGTCCCTTATTTCTTCTTCCGTATTATCAATCATGTCCTTCTGGCTACCGCCATGCATACGCATTAAGCTTAGCCAACGGTCTAACCTAGCAGCCACTTTATTGCTTAATTTTTCGTCTTTCCAAAACTCACCGTCTGGAATTTCCCACTGCAATTCTTCAGAAAGCCATTCTCGCCAGCCTTTTGCTTGTGCTTTCTTTGCTGAACATTGTTCTCGCCATTCATTTAATAATAGTGTTTGCCGTTTTTGAGTGTCAGTTTCTAACTCACTAATTACTGGCGATTTTTTGCTACCTTCACGAATAATGTGTAAAGCAAGAGCATGGAAAGTTTTTGCTTCAATATCTTGTTGTAGTCGTGAATGAATACGTTCATTCATTTCATCTGCCGCTTTGCGACCAAAAGCTAACAATAGGATTTGTTCTGGTTTTGCCAAACCTCGCAAGATCAACCAGCCAGCCCTAGCCACGAGGACTGATGTTTTACCACTCCCAGCCCCCGCCAGTACTAATACGTTATCCTCACCATTAATTACAGATAAAGACTGTGAATAATTGAGTGGTGATGTTTCTACTTGCTGGAAAAAATCGTGATAGTGAACTAAGACAGACTCACACCAGTGATCGTTAATTTGCCGTCGACAGTTTTGGCCATTATTTAGCCAATTTAAGCATTCGTGATATTGTGGTGCACAATTTTCAAATAATAAAAGGCGCGCCAAAGGCATAGGTAGCGATGAGAATTTCTGTGATATTTTATCTTTTATCTCGGCTAAGTGGCGCAACGTCAACCAATGATCTTGTTGCGTCAATTGTTCAATCGAATTAACTAATTCACTCAATACACTAGCACTGACGTGGCTCATTTCAGTGCTCCATTGTTGCCATTTTTCATTTAAGTAATGATAAAAGCGCTGAGTTTGCTTCCATTCCGTACCATGTAAACGAACAACCTGCTCATTCACAATTTCAAATTCTAACTCCCCCCAAACAATCCCTCTCTTACAACGAATATCAATGAGTTCATTAAATGGGATAAGATATTGGTGGTTTTCACCACTCACTTCAATACCTGCGTTGAGCAAGCGAACCCGATTGTAGGGATGCTGAGCCAGACGCTGTCCAATCTGTGTTGATTTCAGTTCCATACGTCCTGCACCTGAGAAAATCAATGACAAAAATACGGTTGGCTTGATTCCAAACGGTTTTTTATTCCTTGCAAACAAGCTATCCTATATAGATTAGGGCTTGTCTTACCTTTGAGGTACTTTGTGCTAACACTGCTTACCAGTTATCGTCGTGTGCTATATAACAGCCATATTTTATATTATATCCGAATCTTTATAGCCCTGACAGGCGCAACCTTGGTGCCGTGGTTATTAAACCAAGAGCCTAAAATCACTATCCCACTTACCTTGGGCGTGGTTGCTGCAGCACTGACTGACTTAGATGATAGGCTAACTGGCAGAATAAAAAATTTAATTATTACACTTTTTTGTTTTTTTATTGCATCCGTTTCAATTGAACTGCTGTTTCCATACCCTTTGTTTTTCTTTTTTGGCCTCGCCTTTTCCACGTGTGGTTTTATTCTTCTTGGTGCTTTAGGGCAGCGATACGCAACCATCGCATTTGGTGCACTGTTAATTGCCATTTATACCATGCTCGGTGTACCTATTTTTGATACTTGGTACCAACAACCTGCATTATTACTCACAGGGGCAATTTGGTATAATATCTTAACTTTGATTGGCCATATTTTATTTCCTGTTAGGCCACTACAAGATGCAATAACCCAATGCTACCAGCAACTTTCAGCTTATCTAGATGCAAAAGCCAACTTATTTGACCCAGACTTAGAAGATGACTACCAACGTTCAGTTTATGATTTAGCTTTAGTAAACAGTCATTTAGTTAGCACCATGAACCAAGCTAAAATTGCATTACTGAGCCGATTAAAAGGAGATCGGGGACAAAAAGGCACGCGAAATTCACTGCATTATTATTTTGTTGCCCAAGATATTCACGAACGAGCAAGTTCATCTCACATACAATACCAACAACTTAGCCGTACTTTACGTCATTGTGATATTTTATTTCGTTTCCAACGCCTACTAACCATGCAAGCAAGAGCCTGCCAGCAAGTTGCTCAATCGGTTTTATGGCGTAAACAATACCAACATAACCCTCGTTTTGAACGTACCTTCACTTACATTGAAAAATCGCTACAGCTACTAAAACAGCAATCACCTGAGCTTCATGAAATTAAAGCTCTGTATAACTTGCTTAAAAACTTAAAAGGCATTGACGTTCAACTTAAAGGCCTAAGCCTTGAGCAAAGTACATGGCAGCAAAATAATAAACAAATAGAGCAATTATCTGACGAATCGTTATCAGGTATTAATGATATTATTTCGCGAGTTAAACACCATTTAACCCCGAAATCCTCTTTATTTCGCCATGCGGTCAGAATGTCAATTCTCCTTTGTACTGGCTATATCATCATCCAACTATTTGATATGGAAAGAGGATATTGGATATTACTCACTAGCTTATTTGTATGCCAACCTAACTACAGCGCCACTAAACGCCGTTTAGCTCTACGTATAATAGGCACGATTGTTGGTATTCTCATTGGCTTACCCTTGCTGAATTTAATCCCTTCAATGGAAGGCCAACTCACGCTAATCGTTATTTCTGGTTTACTGTTCTTTATGTTTCGCAGTAGCCAATACGCCCAAGCAACCTTATTTATCACGCTACTCGTCTTGTTTTGTTTTAACCTACTTGGCGAAGGGTTTGACGTTGCACTTCCACGGATCATTGACACATTAATTGGTTGCTTTATTGCATTACTTGCCGTCAGCTTCATTTGGCCTGACTGGAAATTCCGTCAACTTCCCCAGGTCATACAAAAAACCATGGATAGCAACTGCCGTTATTTAGATGCTATTTTACAACAGTACTACCAAGGTAAAGACAACCGCCTTGAATATCGAATCGCACGAAGAGACGCACATAATAATGATGCAGAATTCGCTTCTATTGTCTCCAATATGGCTTCTGACCCTAAGTCTTATCGAATCACTCAAGAACAAGCTTTTCGCCTTCTCTGCTTAAACCACACTTTACTCAGCTATATCTCTGCATTAGGTGCGCATCGTGAAAAAATGCAAAATGAAGGTAATCTTTCATTACTCAACGACGCTATTTGTTATGTTGAATCATCGCTACAAATCACAACCATTGACCCACTCGTTATTGATGAAAAATCAGATAAACTTCGCCACAGTTTATTGCAGCGCATAGATAACATTTCAACCAGTGATGACGAAAAAACGTTACTTATCATGGAACAAACTAAGTTATTGCTCGAACTAATTCCTGAGATAAAACAAATAATTCGAACCATTAGTGCGTCATAAATATACCGATGAGCGGGTATTGAAATTCTAAATACCCGCCCATCTTCATATGGCGTAATGTAATATTAACTACAAAAATACCAGTCCACTTTCGCAGGTTTAGGCTGACGTCAACTCAAAACTATTATACCAAGCAATTAACTCTTGTTTGATATCCTTGGGTAAAACAGCACTATGGCACCCCTCTATTGCAGCGGCTAAGCCAATGAGTAACTTAATACTGGGGTTATTCCTACCATGTTTTTTTAACTTCATAAAACAAGCCTTTGCGCCCATCAAACGCAAATCATCAACATGAGATACACCTATTTTCCCTAGTGCGCGCTCAACCGACATATTCATATTAGGCAAATCTTTTATACGCATAGTCATTGATTGCTTTTGTTTTAATTCCTCGATAGCTGAACGGTATGCCAGCTCAATATATTGAAGAAACAAGGACTCGTCATGCCAAACTTGTTCCGAAAGTTGGTAGTAACGCATTTCCAATGGAATGCCTTTTTTAGTATAAACTAATCGATTAAACCCTGACGCTTCAAAGTGACTTCTTGCCACTAAGCAGCCACGCAAATAAAAACAACCGTCGAGTACCAACCCTACAATTGCATCATCGACTAATAGACAAAACCCACCGAAATGATTTTTACGTTTTAACTCGCCAAACTGACTTAACAAACGGGATAAATAAAAATTTTTTTCTTCTTCTAACAACATTACCAAACTCCTTTTTGGGTATGCTCAATTTTCATCCTTGAGAAAATTAATTTTATAATTTCTTTTTTTACAGATAATTACGCATAACCAATTTTGAGAGCATCCATAAAAAATGCCAAGAAGAATGCAGAAAAAAACAACAAAGTTGCGAAGCGCTTTGAAAAAATAGTCTTGATATTGGATGGATATACAGTTACTGTATGTTCATACAGCATTGTAACGAGGTAAATTATGAGCATCTATTCTTGGAACAACTCAACAGAACATTCTCTTAATAATTACGCACAATCAATCCCTGCGACAGGGCTTACTAACAGCTCTATGCAACAAGGTATGGTGAGCGAACTTGTTTACGATGAAAAACACCCTATTATGGATTACATTTTATTACCCATGCTTCGCCAGTTTGGGGTTCAATCACGCTGGTTACTCTGGCTAAGTCCTAATAAAAAACTCAGTAAACACTGGTTAGAACAATCAGGTATACCCACCAATAAAGTTATGCAATTAAATCATATGGAAGATATCACTACGATTGATGCCATGGAAAAAGCATTAAGAAGTGGTAATTATAGTGTGGTTTTGGGGTGGCTGCCGGAAATAAGCGAGCAAGATTTTATTCGTTTGCAATATGCTGCTCAAGAAGGCCGTTCTATCGGTTTAATTATGCGCCCACAGAAAACATATGATATGGTTAGTACACAAGCAAGACAGTCAAACCACTTAAAAATTCATTCAAATCATTACCACTAGGCAAGATTAAGAATTTTCTTACTAAATTTAACCTTTAGACATATTTGTCTCTAAAGTTAAATTAAAAGTATTGTAGATCAATCAGATAGATTAAAAATAATCATTGCTAAAAATATACATATCTCTCTGATTTATACACTAAAAAAACACTTTTTTTAACGATTATTGCTCACTCTACTTGTATCTTTTTAAGTTCGTTGTAGACTTTAGCTTGTTCGGCTTATGGCATTATTTTTTTACTTTTCTTATTTTTTTGTAGATAATGTCTGCGAAACCTAGCAAGTAAATTAAACCAATGGCATATAATAAGGCTCAGCGAAGCCAAGCCAATATTGGATGATAACGAGGCGTAAAAATGAAAAAAACAGCTATCGCAGTAGCAGTGGCAGTAGCAGCTTTTGCAACCGTTGCACAAGCAGCTCCAAAAGATAACACTTGGTATACCGGTGCTAAATTAGGTTGGTCTCACTATGAAGACACTAAATTCACTTCACCTGAAACTAATCTTCACGTAGGTAATACTACTGACCGTGATACTATCGGTGCTGGTGCATTTGCTGGTTACCAATACAACCAATATATGGGCTTCGAGCTTGGTTACGATTGGTTCGGTAAAATGAAATACAAAGGCGCTGGCAACAGCGGTGACCTGAAATCTATGGGTGTTTCATTAACCACTAAATTAAGCTATCCAATCATGGATGACTTAGACGTTTACACTCGTTTAGGTGGTATGGTTTACCGTACAGAAGCTAAAGCTAACCAAACTCAAGGTCGTTTCAAAGAAACTGACACTGGCGTTGCACCTGTATACGCACTGGGTCTTGAGTACGCAATCACTCCAGAGTGGGCTACTCGTTTAGACTACCAATGGGTTAGTAACTTAGGTGACAAAGACAACATCGGTACTCGTCCAGACAACGGCATGCTGAGCGTTGGTGTTGCTTACCGTTTCGGTCAAGCTGATGCTCCAGTTGTTGCTCCAGCTCCGGTTGTTGCTCCAGCTCCAGTTGTTGAAAACAAACGCTTTACTCTGCGTTCAGACGTTCTGTTTAACTTCAACAAAGCAAGCCTGAAACCAGAAGGTCAAGAAGCTCTGAATGAGCTGTACAACGAACTGAGCAGCATCGACCCAACTCAAGGTCGCGTACTGGTAGTTGGTTTCACTGACCGTATCGGTTCACAAAACTACAACCTGCCACTGTCACAAAAACGTGCTCAGTCTGTAGTTGACTACTTAGTTGCTAAAGGCGTTCCAGCTAGCGCAATCGCTGCAGAAGGCCGTGGTAAAGAAGATCCAGTAACTGGTAACAAATGTGACGATGTTAAAGGCCGTGCTGCTCTGATCGAGTGTTTAGCGCCAGACCGTCGCGTTGAAATCGAAATCCAAGGTACAACTGAAGTTGTAACTCAACCAGGTGCTTAATTCTTAGCCCTAGTTTGAATTTCGAACTGAAAAACAAAAACCCCAATGAATATTGGGGTTTTTTATTGTCAGAAATAACAAAACAGAACAAGTACAACCCCAAAATTTACTTTCAAAAATCTAATTCTGTAATAAGGGTATCTTGCTTGGACACACACGATTAAGCGACGCTCATCACTGATTTTCTTTAATTATCCCTTCCCTTTGGGGTCCCAAGGATCGCTTGTAAATCTTGTTTCAATGAGCTCATCTGGCTTTCATATTTATCTTTATGTTCCGCGTCCTCAATCAACTGAATAATAGTTTCAGACAACGTCTTATTACGCTTCACAGCAAGATTAGACAAACGCTGCCACACCGAAAAGTTTAAATCTATTGATTTCTTACGTGTATGTGGGTGTTCTGCATTAAAATGACGCTTGCGCCTCGCTCGAATACTCTGTTTCATTCGATTATCAAGCTCTGGATTCATATGCAGAGTGATCCACTTTAGTACATCAATCGGTCTATTTTCCATTTTTAGCAGCAAGTCTATCGCTTCTTTTTCTGCGCTTCTTTCTTTATAGCGGGTAATTGCTTCGCCACCCCTTGCCTTATTGACGAGGTATTCCCATTTCCAGCCACATTCAAGATTTTCAAGCTGCTGATATTTCATAATTTTTCCTGAAGAAAATTGAACCTATCTTTATATTAGCAAGATTATATACAAAATACTCAAGCAGATATTCGATTTAGTGGAATATTCACTCTTTCAATAAAGAAGATAACCTGCCCTTGTAAAAATAGTGTACAATCTGCCCCTATCTGTTAACAAATTAATAAAACTGCATGTCCACATTTGAATACATACTCGTCATCTATGGGATTGGCGGTGTATGCGCAATGCTATTTACCCTACTCGTAACAAAAGACCCTAACTGTTTTATGCGCTTACTGAGCGCCATACTTATTGGCTTAACTTGGCCAATGACACTACCAATCGTATTTATGTTTTCATTATTCTAGTCGATAATTCAACAATTATTGCTGCAAGATTGCCTATCAAAGGCTAATATAGCAAGCTTGCCCATTGGGTAATGAATGAGCCTGAAATTTGTTTATAAAACAAACAATGTTATTTAGCAAATTTATTAAATAAACCTTATTCAGGCATATACGCCCAGCTTATTGGCAGGCATTTTATTTATAACCCTATTAATAGCAGATAATTATAGTGATCAGTCAAGAACTAACATGGCAAGGCCTAATTCCTAACTTATCGTCATTTCAGACGAAATTTGTATCTTCAGAAACGTTGCCCCCTACAGTTTTATCAGATATTCAGCCTAGGCTATCTGATGGCATACAACATTTCGTTGATGAATTTGCCCAAACACGCTTTATGTTTATCAAGTCTGATGAAAGTGAGGCGTATCTTAGCCTTTATGCTAATGCAATTACCCCCTTACTGGCAGAGATAAATACCATTGATGGTGATTATCAATTATCTGAAGATAGCCGTCTTTTTCAGTGGAAAAGTGGTGTTAAAAGCCGTTTCTCTTCTCATGAAAAAATCGCTTACCGTAGTTGGATAGAACCCGAACAATTATTTGGCTATGTCACCCCTTCATTGAATTTAGTGCCAGGATTACTTCACCAAATTAATGGCGGGATCTTAGTTATCGCAGCTAGCGCATTAATCAACCAACCTTTAATGTGGGCTCGCCTAAAAAATATGGTTAACCGTCAACAACTTGAATGGTTGCCTTATTCTGAAAATCAGCCTTTACCGATTGAAATTGAGCCACAACCTTTAGAGCTTAAAGTTATTATTGTTGGTGATAGATTAGCTTTAGAAGAATTTGAATTTACATCACCGGAGCTATTTAGCTGCGCTATTTATGGCGAATATGAGCCTGTTATGTTCTTCGAAGATGAGGAACAATTGAGCTTATGGATGCGTTATATAAAATCCATTATTGACTCCAATAAATTACCACATATTTCGCCTGATGGATGGGTCCCTTTTATCCAACAAGCTGTACGTTACTGTGAGGATAAATTTAATCTTCCTCTTGATATTCTTTGGTTAGTTCGCTCTCTTGTTGATGCCAGCCATTACCATGTTAACCATTTGTTGACTCAAGAGTCATTTAAGCAAGCAAATGAAAACCGCCAATGGCGCCACAGTTTTCTTGCTGAACGTACTCAGGACGATATTCTGCAAGAACAAATCTTCGTTAAAACTGAGGGCGAAGTTATCGGCCAAGTTAATGGCTTGTCTGTCTTGCAATATCCAGGGCACCCTGACGCCATTGGTGAGCCATCCCGTATTACCTGTGTCGCACATTTAGGTGACGGTGAATTCACAGATGTAGAACGTAAAGCAGAGCTCGGTGGGAATATCCATGCCAAAGGCATGATGATCATGCAAGCCTATTTAAATTACGAGCTTAAATTAGAGCAACCTCAGCCTTTCTCCGCCTCTATCGTCTTTGAGCAATCTTATGGTGAAGTTGATGGTGATAGCGCATCACTCGCAGAGCTGTGCGCTTTAATTAGCGCATTATCACTACAGCCTATTGATCAACAAGTTGCTATCACAGGTGCGGTTGACCAATTTGGCTATGTTCAACCTATTGGCGGGGTGAATGAAAAAATTGAAGGTTTCTTTGATATCTGTGAAAAGCGTGGGTTAACAGGCAACCAAGGTGTCATTATCCCAATGGCAAATGTTCGCCACTTATGTACTAAATCAGCTGTCGTTGAAGCCGTACAAGAAGGCCAATTCCATATTTGGCCTGTTGAACATGTCGCCCAAGCCATTACTTTACTGACTAAGCAACCTTACTTTGAACAGCAAGCTGAAGAAGAAAATGTACACCTGTTAGCTTTAATTCAAGAAAGAATCAATCAAGCAAACTCACCTGATAAAGCCAGACTTCCTTGGTTCTTAAAATGGATTAGTTAAGTAAAGATTGCGTAAAAAATAGCAGATCGGAGTTGTTCAGCGTACAAGTGTAAGCTATCCTGTAGCCCTACACATAATAAAGGCTATCTTAAGAACATGGTTGAGAAACGCGGATCCTACACAAAAGATGATTTAATTGCTTCTGGTAAAGGCGAGTTATTTGGAGAAAATGGTCCTCCACTCCCATCAGGAAACATGTTGATGATGGATCGTATCGTCAGTATGACTGAAGATGGCGGTACATTTAACAAAGGTTATGTGGAAGCTGAACTGGATATTAATCCAGACCTTTGGTTCTTTGGCTGCCACTTTACAAACGACCCTGTCATGCCAGGCTGTTTAGGCCTCGATGCAATGTGGCAGCTAGTTGGCTTCTACCTTGGCTGGCTCGGCGGCGAAGGTAAAGGACGTGCTCTAGGTGTTGGCGAAGTTAAATTTACTGGCCAAGTTCTGCCTACTGCGAAAAAAGTCACTTACCGCATCAGCTTTAAGCGCGTGATCAACCGTAAGCTGATCATGGGGTTAGCTGACGGTGAAGTATTAGTTGACGGTAAATTAATTTATACTGCAACGGACTTAAAAGTGGGTCTTTTTAAAGATACGAGCGCATTCTAAACATTTGAAATGCAAACCTCCGCAATCGCGGAGGTTCTTAAATGAATTGATATCTTAAACTTAAAAACCCGAAAAATACTCAAGAAAACGAGTACAGGTTATTTAAGCTAAACGATCAAAGAATGTGGGGGGTTACACCACCGCTATGGTTCGATCCTCCATCGCCTTTCGCCAACCACCTAGCCAATGCGACCGAGCATCTACTGCTTGATACGGGCACAACTCTTTAGAGCGCCCTGCTAAACCTGCTTGATAACCTCTTGATAAAGCTCTTTCTAAACGGTCTCGCTTCTGTCTTTTCATGCCTTACTTCCCTCATCATTTAAATGGAAAAGAAAACAGCACCTACTATTTTTAATAGGTACCCTATAGAAATAGCGCCCGTTGATAAAAAAATCAAGTAAAGATTTTCATATATTTGTCATAAATGGCATAAATGTGACTTGTATATGACAATTAACATAACCTATTGATTTTAATTCAAAATAAAAACATTCTTTTATTTATCATAATATTAGAGAACAAAAGCAATTATTATTCACTAATATATAAATTAAAAGAATATCTATATTTAATTAAATTAAAAATGCACCTTGAATATATAAACCACATATATTCAAGGTGCATTTAATATAAATTACTTAAGTAATAACCAAAGATTAGTATTTATCTATCTCTTTCGCAATACTCTCAGCCACTTGTTGCCAACCCATCGATAACGTACGAACCAGCTCAGGGTAGCCATCTTCATTTTGGTCTAGCTGCACATCAAAATTACGGCGGATCACATTTTTATCATGAGAGTAAGTCCAAAAACCTTGGATTAATACTTTGCCGTCATATCGCCCATTAAAGGCTGTTAAAGTAATATCAAGTGTATCCGGTGAGTTCTGTAATGGCTGCAAAGACACCAGTTTTTCAGGTAACGCTGCAGATAATTCACTCACCATCGACTGGCCAAGCTGTTGCTCTAATGGGCTAGCCCATAGATGTGTACTTGCATTGGTATAACTGACATCTGTCGTCTGGTAGGTAATCCCATTTGATGTCAGCACATCTGATAACATAATGCGTTGCAACCATACTTGGCCTTTATTCATCACCTCTGCAGATTGTGTCTGAGGAGTTTTCATTGGCAATTGGTAGTACTTTTTCTCTGGAGTACTACTACAAGCTGCCAATAATAAAACAAATATCGATAGTAAATATCTCATTATTTTTTCACTCCTTTAGGCTCAACATCCTTCGTTGGTTCAGCTTCGAAAACTAACGCATTACTCTTATTATTCAAAGTACGTAAAAGTGGCTGAACTTCTCTCAATACTTGGTCTAAACGCTGCATGTTATCCACCATTTTATTATAGGCTGGTGAACCAGGTTGGAAACCTTGCATTGCACGGTTCATTTCTTGCAGTGTTTTTTGCAAGTCATGAGGTAAATTTTGGAACTCTTTACTCGCCATAACTTTGTTGAGTTGTGCCAACATCGCATTAGCTTCTTTAACAACTTTCTGCCCTTCTGCCAATGTTTGTGTTGTTTGGTTAAGCATCGGTTCAATTGGCATATTGTTGATTTTATCCAACACCGCAATGACTTTTTGTTGAATTTGCGCTAAGCCTGCACTGGTTGTTGGGATGATTTTATAGCCAGCAACCACAGTTGGGCCTTTATAAGGCTCAGCATTTTGCACAAAATCTAGATCAACAAATAATGCGCCAGTGAGTAAATTCCCTGACTTTAATGATGCCCTCAAGCCATCTTTCAAGGCTAAATTTAATTCATTTTTCAAATTAAAGTTCTTACCGACATCCTTAGAGAAACGTTCCGGCTCAATGTGGATCAAAACAGGAATTCTAAAGTCATTATCCAGAGATTGGTCTAAACCTTCCGTATAAAAAGGCACTTGTGCAACGGTACCTAAACGAATACCACGGAACTCTACCGGTGCACCCGGTTGCAAGCCTCGCACTGAGTCTGAGAAAAATAAGACAAAGTCTTGATACTGTGTATACAAGGAGTTTTGAATACTGCTTTGGTTGTCAAACAGTTGGAATTCAGTATTTTCCTTCACATTTGCACCAGGAACCCACCCCGTTGGAACATCAAAACTTACACCACCGGTAAGCAGTGTAGCAATTGAGCCCATTTCAACATGAACACCTTGGGATGACATATCAAAAGCAATACCGCTGTCTTTCCAAAAACGTACATTTGAACTAATCAATTTGTCATAAGGTGCATTGATAAATAATTGATAGCGCATATCGCGTTTATCCATATCAAAGTCGCTGGTTTCAACAGAACCGACTCGATAACCACGGAATAACACTGGGTCACCCGGGTTTAGCTGCCCTGCCTTATCGCTCACCAATACAACACGAATTCCCTTGGCATCTGGTGATGCAAGAGGCGGAGTATCCAATAGAGTGAACTCGAAATGCTCTTTTGCCGCTAACCCCGGCTGAAGCTCAATATAAGCACCTGAAAGTAATGTGCCCAGCCCGGTGACGCCATCACGCCCGATTGTCGGTTTTACAATCCAAAACGCGGAATCGGTACGCAACAACTCTTTCATTTCGTTATTCAAGCGCGCTTTAATGATCACTCGACTAAAGTTATCATCAAGTGTCACACTTTCGACAACGCCAATATCAACGCTGCGGCTTTTAATTTTGGTTTTACCCGCTTCTATTCCTTCGGCATTGTAAGTGATTAATGTCACTTCAGGGCCTTGGTTGCTAAAGTGGTAAAATAAGACCCAAGCACCAAGCAAGACTGTCACTATTGGGATCACCCATACAGGCGACCAACTTTTTAGCTTGCTAATTTTGGCATTGGCCTGTGGTGTTTCTTTATCAGTCACCCGATGACTCCTTCTTGTTCAACAGTATTTACTGCATTTTTTCTTTCACAGCGATCCCAAGTTAATCTAGGGTCAAAAGTCATCGCTGCAAACATTGTGAGAATAACAACCACACCAAAGAAAATAATCCCCATCGCAGGGACAATATTCATCAACTGCCCCATTTGAACCAAAGAGGCTAAAATAGTGATAACAAACACATCTATCATTGACCAACGGCCAACATATTCCACTAACTCATAAATAAAATGCATACGATGTGGGTCGCGATTACCGTACCCTTTGGAATCTAGGCAAAGCCATGCAATTCCAATCATTTTCAATGTAGGCACCATGATACTGGCAATAAAAATCACCATGGCAACAGGATATGATCCGTCTTCCCACAGCAAGATGACGCCATCAATAATGGTCGAATTTAATGCTGTTCCCAACGTATTTGTGGTCATCATTGGCAACACATTTGCAGGGATATACAACATAATTGATGTCACTAAAAGTGCCAAAGTCCATTGTAAACTTTGATTTTTCCGTACACTACCATGAGAGTGGCAGCGTGGGCATTTTGATTGTTCAGCAGGTAAAATTGCCGTACACACAAGACATAAACGTACATCTTGCTTAATACCCGTCTGGCCGACGATTAACGGCCTATCTAATTTAGGTGCTGCTTCAATTCGGTTCCATAGCCAATGGCGGTCTAAGCATTGAAAAGCTCTCACTTGCAGCATACAAAATACACAATAAGGTAAAAAGCTTAACCCAATGCCAATATCGCCATAAGCGATTAATTTAACAAAACTGACTAAGACCCCCGCTAGAAAAATCTCAGCCATACACCACGCTTTCATTTGGAACAAAATACGGGTGATCACCACTTTAATGCCTTTAGGAATATGAACTTGCAACCCTAAAAGGATAATTGTGACCATGCAAAATGCAGGGATAATCAATGAAAAGAATAGAAAAAAGAGTGCCAAACCGCTATAGCGCGTGGCGGCTATAATTTCAATAATTTGGAATAGCGAGATTTCATTTTCAATCCCTGCGGCGCCCATCTTAACAAAGGGGAATAAGCAGGCAACAAATAGCATAATTAATGCGCTGAATGCATATGCTGCTGGCTGCTTATACGGATATCGCCACTTTGAGACCAATGTGGTTTCGCAGCGTGGACATGTTGCCTTGCTTCCTTGCTCCAATTCAGGAACCGCAACCAACATGTCACACTGAGGACAAAGCACATGTTCATGAGACTCATGGTTGCACAAAGTGTATTTGCTCCTTTAATTAAAGCGTTATTAGCCGTTTTTCAGCAATTCAAGCTCTTGCCAACGATCAAACGCTTGCTCCAATTCAGCTTCTTTTGAAGATAGCTGACTCAGCGTTTTTTCTGTCACATCATGTGGTTGGTTGAAAAAATCAGCATCACCAACTTGAGCTTGCAGTGTTTCAATATCACGTTCAAGTTGCTCCAATTTTGCTGGCAATTGTTCCAATTCACGTAATAAATTATAACTGAGCTTATTTGACCGTTTTACCGCTTCTTTCGGTTTCGTCGGTTTATCTTGGCCAGCTACTTTACCTGTTTGTTCTGCTTTCAAACTCACGGTTTGTGCTCTTTGCTGTTGAGCATCGTAATACCCGCCAGCAAAACGGTTAATGACCCCATTACCTTCGAAGATCCAGCACTCTGTCACGCTGTTATCGACAAACTCTCGATCATGGCTAACCAATAAAACCGTTCCTTGGTAACCATCAACTAACTCTTCGAGTAACTCTAAAGTTTCGACATCAAGGTCGTTAGTCGGTTCATCGAGGATCAATAAGTTACTTGGTTTTAGGAATAAACGTGCAAGTAACAAGCGGTTACGTTCACCACCAGAAAGCGCCCTAACAGGGGTCATCGCACGTTTTGGTGGAAACATAAAGTCTTGCAAATAACCAAGAACATGACGTGGCTTACCATTCACCATGACTTCTTGTTTGCCTTCCGCTAAGTTATCCATCACGGTTTTATCTGGGTCCAATGCCGCACGGTGCTGGTCGAAATAAGCGACTTCCAACTTAGTACCACAATGCACTCGTCCGCTATCTGCTTGTAAATCCCCCAGCATTAAACGCAACAATGTTGTTTTACCACAACCGTTTGGCCCAACTAAAGCGATTTTATCACCACGTAATACTTGAGCTGAAAAATCTTTTACCAGTACTTTATTATCAACCTGGTAATTCACATTTTCCATTTCAAACACAATTTTTCCAGAACGGGCAGCTTCACCCACTTGCATTTTCGCTGTGCCCATCACTTCACGACGCTCTGAACGCTCTACGCGTAACGCTTTCAACGCACGAACACGGCCTTCGTTACGAGTCCGTCGCGCTTTAATACCTTGGCGGATCCACGTCTCTTCTTGGGCTAATTTACGGTCGAATTCTGCATTTTGCATCTCTTCAACACGCAAAGCTTCTTCTTTATTCACCAAGTAGTCATCATAATTACCCGGCCAAGACGCTAATTGCCCACGGTCTAAATCAATAATACGCGTTGCCATATTGCGGATAAATGAACGGTCATGGGAAATAAATACGATGCTACCTTGGAAGTCTTTTAGGAAATTTTCCAGCCAAAGGATCGTTTCAATATCTAAGTGGTTGGTTGGCTCATCTAAAAAGAGTACTCGCGGGTTACTCACTAACGCACGACCTAAAGCCGCTTTACGTAGCCAACCACCTGATAATGAAGATAGTTCTGCGTCCGCAGGTAAACCAAGTTTTTTCAGTACATCACTAATACGAGAGTCCAATAACCATAAATTACGGTTATCCAACACCTCTTGTAATTCAGCTAATTTATTGAGATTTTTTTCGCTCGGGTCGGTTTCGACCTCTTTCGCAACATGGTGATAATCTTTAAGGTACTGAGCTTGTTCTGCAACGCCTTCAGCCACAAAATCAAAAATAGTACCTTCAATATTACGCGGTGGATCTTGCTGTAAGCGAGCAACAATCAAGTCTTGTTCGTAAATTAATTGACCGTCATCCAGCGGCTGCTCTTTCGTTAACACACGCATTAACGTTGATTTACCCGCACCATTGCGGCCAACCAAACATACACGTTCGTTATCTTCGATATGAATTTCAGTATTATCGAGTAAAGGTGCATCACTAAACGAAAGGTATGCACCCGACAAATTAATTAAAGCCATTGATTCTATCCTTACTCTGCGTGGCTAATTAGCCAGCAGTTATGTATTTGACGGTTACGAGCAAAATCTTCTGACAGTGTTTTCGCTGTGATTTCTTGTGCTTGTAATCCTAATTCTTTAATTGCTTCAAGATCCATTTTGAAACCACGTTTGTTATTAGAGAACATCACGGTTCCACCACGGCGTAATAACCGTTTTAGATGGGTAATCAACTGGATATGATCCCGTTGTACATCAAATGTACCATCCATACGTTTTGAATTTGAAAATGTTGGGGGATCAATAAAGATCAAATCAAATTGTTCCTGGCTATTCGCCAGCCAACTCAAGCAATCCGCTTGAATTAAACGGTGTTGACGACCTGTTAGCCCGTTCGCTTGTAGGTTTTTTTCAGCCCACTCAAGATAAGTACGTGACATATCAACGGAAGTGGTGCTTTTCGCGCCACCAAGCCCTGCATGCACAGTAGCAGTACCGGTGTAACAGAACAAATTTAAAAAGTCCGCATCTTTACTCATCTGGCCTAACATTTTACGGGCAATACGGTGGTCAAGAAATAACCCCGTATCCAGATAGTCCGTCAAATTCACCAACATTTTCGCATTGTATTCTTGTACTAAAAAGAAATCGTCTTTTTGCGCTAATTTCTCATACTGCTGCTTGCCTTTTTGGCGCTGGCGCGTTTTTAGCACTAGCTGATTCGATGTCAGTTCTAACACATTCATTGTTGCAGTGATCACATCAAACAAACGTTGACGAGCTTTGCGTTCATCTACGGTTTTCGGTGGCGCATATTCTTGGATCACCACTTTATCGCCATAAATATCAACCGCAACATTGTATTCAGGTAGGTCGGCATCATAAACACGGTAGCAATCGATCCCTTGCTGCTTCGCCCATTTACTTAATTTCTTGATATTTTTACGTAAACGATTTGCAAAATCAGGTGAAATTTCCGCAATAGTTTCTGACGGTGTAGCCGCTAATTGATAATTCTTTTGAACGCAATCTAAAGGGCCGTTTTTGGCTTTAAACTCACGCTCTGAACGCAGTTGCAAGCAGCTGAGTAGCTCAGGAGAAGCACTAAAAATTGATAAACGCCACCCGGGGAATCGGGCCTTCACGATACGCCCTAACTGGCTATGTAGCGCAATTAAAGCAGGCTCACTTTCTAAACGCTCACCATAAGGTGGGTTACTGATAATGGTGCCTAGCGTATCAGTATTAACTGGGTTTTCTAATGCTGCTGCATCACCTTGCTTAAAGGTAATTAAATCTTGTAACCCTGCGCGACGCGCGTTAGCACGAGCCATTTCAAGTACACGCTTGTCGATATCAAAACCATAAAAGCGGGATGTCGTCTCTTTCAAACCTTGGCGAAAACGCACTTGTGCTTCCGTAGTTAATTCACGCCAAAGTTCCGCGTTAAATTTAGACCACGCATAGAAACCCCAATGCGTACGGTGTAAGCCGGGGGCTTTATCCGTTGCCATCATTGCAGCTTCAATTAATAATGTTCCTGAACCACACATCGGGTCGACCAATGGGGTTCCTTGCTGCCAACCTGAGCGGTTAATAATTGCCGCCGCCAGTGTCTCTTTTAAGGGCGCTTGGCCTGCCAAATCACGGTAGCCACGAATATGTAATGAATCACCACTTAAATCGAGTGCCACACTGGCTCTCTCTTTATTCAGGTAGACGTTGATACGAATATCTGCTTGTTGACGAGCCACATCAGGGCGCTGGTCAAGCTTGCGTACGAAGCTGTCAACGATAGCATCTTTCACTTTCAATGCACCGTATTGGCTATTGCGAATTTCTTCATTAGTCCCAGTAAAATGAACAACAAAGGTATCATTAACTGAAAAAATTTCACTCCAGTCGATAGCTTGTACACCCAGGTACAAATCTAAGTCACTGTAGACATCAAAATCATTCAGTGGCAATAAAATACGCGATGCCAGCCGACTCCACAGTAGGCTTTGGTACATGACACGTTCGTCGGCTTGAAAATAGACACCCCCTTGGGCCACTTTGCATTGGCTAGCGCCAAGCGATTCTAATTCCGTTTTCAGTAGTTCTTCAAGGCCGCGAGCTGTGCTGGCAAACAGAGAATTCATAGTATTTATTACCAATTTGGATGAAAAATTGTTGCGCATTATAGCTAATCTTATGCAGTTGTCATAAAGTTGCTACGCACAATTATAAGGATTAAAAAATGATAACGCTTTCGCGCCTTTACACACACCCAGTTAAATCTATGCGAGGAGTTCGTTTATCCCACGCCTTCGCTGATATTAGCGGTTTGACTTTTGATCGTAATTTTATGGTAACCACGCTGGAAGGTAAATTTATTACGGCGAGAAAATATCCACAAATGTTACTTTTTACACCGGTAATGCTCAATAATGGTCTTCACTTGCGAGCACCAAATGGCGAAAGTGCAACGGTATTGTATCAGGACTTTAACGATAAGCAGAGCCCTACTGAAGTTTGGGGCAATCATTTTCATGCACTTATTGCGCCTGAAGCGATAAATAGTTGGTTAAGTACCTTTTTTGATGAGCCCGTACAACTACGCTGGCTGAGCCCACAGCTTTCTCGCCGTGTCAAAGAACACCAAGATGTGCCGATGTCTTTTGCTGATGGCTACCCTTTCTTACTGATCAACGAAGCTTCAGTCCAAGAACTACAGCGCCGTTGCCCTGCTAGTATTAAATTAGAGCAGTTTCGTGGCAATTTAATTATTACAGGTGCCAAGCCTTTTGAAGAAGATACATGGAAAACCATTCAAATAGGTGATGTCGTCTTTACATTAGATAGGCCATGTAGCCGGTGCATTTTAACGACCGTTAGCCCAGAAAAAGGAATTAAACATCCTCACAGTGAGCCACTTGCAACACTGCAAACCTTCCGTTCAGATGAAACTGGTGATGTCGATTTCGGACAAAATGTAATTATTAAAAATACGGGGGTTATTCGTGTTGGTGATACCCTGACGGTATTAGAAACTAAACCAGCAAAACAATATTTAGTTCAAGAACGGGAAAGTGATCTAGCTGCTAATAGTTTAAAAACTCAAGCCAATAATGTCAGTTTAATTTTTGAAGAAACAGAATATGAAGGTGATAACCAAAATGTGATCCTTGAGCAATTAGAATCCAATGGTCTAACGATCCCTTATTCATGTCGTGCTGGTATCTGTGGCCGCTGTAAAATTAAACTGATTTCGGGGGAAGTCACCCCGTTAAAACAAAGCGCCATTAAAGAAAATGGTTATATACTCGCTTGTAGCTGTATCCCGAAAACATCCGTTAAATTAGCATTTAATTAAGCGTTGGTTTTGCTTTTTAACACCATCAAGGGTTCAATTCTATGATGGTGTTAAACACTCAAAACGAGATTAATTAAATTAACAAAAGCCTATTTATTTAGTTATTCTTTTTTCCACGATCTTTGGCGATCACCTAAATAGCATTACCGTATAGTTGACGTTTCACTTTAGATGAATATTCAAGCATGCGATCGTTCATGATCTTAATTGGATCGCAAAACCGTAAAGTTCGATCGGGTAATTCTAATATTGGTTCAGCTAATAAACATAAACTCGCAGATGGACCAGCTTCCGCAATAATAAATGTGAAGTAACGGTTCGTATTTTCTAAACACACTTGAATTATTTGCCCTTGCTTAGGCTCACGAATATAGTGAAATGAAGAAAAATACCAACTCTTTGGCATCTGTGGTTTTAAAAAACGAAAAGCAACTAAGCTATTTAAGACTAATTCAGCTCTTTCTTCATGAGTAATATTTAATCTTTTAGCCTGCTCATCAAATAAATAATATTCACCCGCATCTTCGATACTAAATGGCATCTCATTACGAGCAAAAACCGTTAGCATCTTAGCAGGAAAACATGAACGAAATATCATGCCGTTGGCGAGATCTAACATCACCCTATTATGGTCATGATCAAAATACCAACGCCAATGATCATCAGGTTTAATATTCATAAACGATCCTTTAGCGATTTACCGGTAAATATAATAGAAAGGATCGGTATCATGATCTTCTCTAAATTTACTCTAAAGCGTATTTTTATGCGCTAAATTATCTGCTAAATAAATTACTTTATAAATAGTCGGATAATGTCGTTATCTAAATAGCAAACTAGCTGCAAATTGGTATCAATTTGATATAAAAATAGCCACTATTAGCAATATAGTTTAAAAGGGGGAATAAATAAACCCCCTTGATACGTAAATTTACAATTTATTACTAGATATGATTAACAATATCTTTAATTAATTTTGGCCCATGGTAAATAAAACCAGAATAAATTTGAATTAAAGAGGCACCCGCTTCCATTTTTTCACGTGCCGCGGTAAGGGAATCAATTCCACCGACTCCAATTATTGGCAGTTTTCCATTTAACTCACGTGAAATAAGTTTAATAACTTGCGTACTTTTTAATTGCACAGGACGACCACTTAACCCACCCGCTTCATTACAATGATTAATCCCTTGAACCAAAGAGC
This sequence comes from Providencia sp. M-27, assembly GCF_011077905.1. NCBI lineage: Bacteria > Pseudomonadati > Pseudomonadota > Gammaproteobacteria > Enterobacterales > Morganellaceae > Providencia > Providencia sp. M-27. The sequence goes on from NZ_JAALBT010000019.1 coordinate 28,141, forward strand.
GGTCTAACGTGGTATTCGTTGCAATAACGCCATCGATATTATGTCTAACTAGGCTATCTGAAACTTGGATAATTTCCTCTTCAGATAAATCAGGCGCAACTTTGACAGCAACTGGCACATATTTTTGGTGCTGTAATTGTAATTCAAGTTGTTTTGCTTTTATGCTACTTAATAAATCATCCAGTGCTTCGCCATATTGTAATGTTCGCAACCCTGGTGTATTTGGGGAAGAAATATTAATAGCAATATAATCGGCATGTGCATAGACCTTATCCATGCAAATTAAATAGTCATCTTTACCTTGTTCGACAGGCGTATCTTTATTTTTACCAATATTGATACCGATGATCCCACCGTAATTCGATTTTTTAACATTCTCGACAAGGTTATCGACACCTTTATTATTAAACCCCATCCGGTTAATTAAACCTTCAGCTTCTACAAGTCGAAATAACCGCGGTTTGTCATTACCAGACTGAGGACGAGGAGTTACCGTACCAATTTCGATAAACCCAAACCCCATGGCACCGAATGCATCAATACACTCACCATCTTTATCTAAACCCGCTGCGAGTCCTAGTGGGTTTTTGAAGGAAAGTCCCATGCATTGAACGGGCTTAGTGGCAACAGATTGGCGAATAAGGCATTGAAAAGGAGAATGGTTTAAACGTTGAAGCTGGCGAAAAGTCAATTCATGAGCTTTTTCAGGGTCGAACTGGAATAGTGCCTTGCGGGCAAGGTGATATAGCATATCCAATAACCTATTTTTACTAGTACGTTTCAATAGAGTAGACATCATGTCGCATGCTAAAACCCCGCCAAATACGATTTGCCGAGCTGCCATTCATACATGCGATTTTTTTCGTCGGATAAAACGCGCTATAGATTACCCTATCTCACCGCCCTTTTACCATGAAAAAATCAATAAAAATTCATTTGCCTAGTTTTTTGAGGAAAACAACCACTTCATGATAGTTATCTCTCATTTAATATTCCATTCTTGCCATAAACAAATAAGCCGCTAAATTAAATTTTAGCGGCTTATTAAAACTAATAATTGGTTAGCTATATATAAATCAGCTTTCTAACGCTTTGGTAATTTTTTCAAATAGATCACCAGAAAGGTTATCGAGCGCTTTTAATTGCTCAAGCGCTTTGCGCATCTGCGCTTGACGCTTTTCGTCATAACGTTTTAAACGGATCAACGGTTCAATCAGTCTTGAAGCCACTTGCGGGTTGCGTGTATTCAGATCGACTAAAATTTCATACAGGAATTGATAACCACTGCTATCTTCCGCATGGAAATTAACAGGATTCCCCGCTGTGAAAGCCCCAACAAGTGAGCGAACACGGTTAGGGTTACTCATGCTAAATGAGCGGTGCCCCAATAATTCACGTACATTAGCAAGGGCTTCTTTCGCAGGGTTCGCCCCTTGTAGGGTAAACCACTTATCCATAACTAACCCGTCATGGTGCCAACGCTCATCAAAGTCTGCCATTAACTGTGCTTTACAAGGTAACAGTGATTCGTTAGCTGCGGTCAATGCGGCCAATGAATCCGTCATGTTATCGGCAGATTGGTATTGTTCCAACACTAATTTGTTCGCCAGCTCGCTATCATCACCCGCGGCTAAGTATTGCAGGCAAATGTTACGCAATGAGCGTTTAGCGATATCTTGGTGATCAACACGATAGCCATCAATATTAATGGAGCGATAAACCGAGAGAAGTTCATCATGCATTTCTACCGCTAAATGATGATGAATAAAGTTTACAACTTCGTGGATCGCAACAGGGTCGATAACCGTAAATAATTCTGCCAGCTCATTTTCGGAAGGTAACGTTAAGATCAATGCGACTAATGCAGGCTCAATCGAATCACTTAATAATACACCGCGAAAAGCATCTACCACGGGCTCAGGTAAAACTAATGTTTCACCTTTTTGATAATGAGCTACATTAATTTTTACATAATTATTAATGAGTTGCTGAGCCGCATCCCAACGAGCAAATTCATTACTTGCATGCTGCATCAAGAAAGCTAGTTGCTCATCTGTATAGTTGTAATCTAATTTTACAGGGGCTGAAAACTCACGCAATAAGGATGGAACTGGGCGGCTTGTCACCTCATCAAAAACAAACGTTTGAGTTTCTTGCGTAATGTTTAGCACCGAATTTACCACGCTACCCTCACGTTTTAGCGTGATAATTTCACCTTGTTCATCATAGAGCTCAATATCCAATGGGATATGCAATGGTTGCTTTTCAGCTTGATCTGCCGTAGGTGGCGTCATTTGGCTAACATGTAGCGTATATTGCTGTTTTTCTGGCACATATTCATCACGAACAGTTAAAACTGGTGTCCCTGATTGGCTATACCAACGACGAAATAATGATAAATCAACATTTGACGCATCTTCCATCGCCTGCACAAAATCGTCACAGGTTGCCGCACTGCCATCATGGCGATGAACATAAAGTTGTATACCTGCTTGGAACATCTCCTCACCCAGCAGAGTGTGGATCATGCGAATGACTTCCGATCCTTTTTCATATACCGTCAAAGTATAAAAGTTGTTCATTTCAATAACTTTGTCTGGGCGAATTGGGTGCGCCATTGGGCTTGCATCCTCAGCAAACTGAGCCGAACGCATTACTTTGACATTGTTGATACGGTTAACAGAGCGAGAGCCTAAATCTGAACTAAATTCTTGGTCGCGAAAAACGGTTAGCCCTTCTTTAAGGCTCAATTGGAACCAATCACGACAAGTAATGCGGTTTCCTGTCCAATTATGGAAATACTCGTGGCCAATTACGGATTCGATATTCAGATAGTCTTTATCCGTCGCTGTCTCGCTTTTAGCTAAAACATATTTAGAGTTAAAGACATTCAACCCTTTATTTTCCATTGCTCCCATGTTGAAAAAATCAACGGCAACAATCATATAGATATCAAGGTCATACTCTAAACCAAAGCGCTCTTCATCCCATTTCATGGCATTTTTCAGGGACTGCATTGCCCAAGGTGCGCGGTCTAAATTACCTTTATCAACAAAGAGCTCTAACGCAACTTCACGACCACTGCGAGTGACAAAGGTGTCTTTTAAAACGTCAAAATCACCTGCAACTAAGGCAAATAAATAACTTGGTTTTGGGAATGGGTCTTCCCACTTCACCCAATGGCGCCCATCATTCAGTTCACCTTCTGCAATACGGTTGCCATTTGAAAGTAAATAAGGATAACGTGATTTATCAGCTGTAATTGTGGTGGTATAGCGCGCTAAAACATCTGGTCGGTCTTGATAATAGGTAATATGGCGGAAACCTTCCGCTTCACATTGTGTGCATAACGCCTCACCTGAAACATATAACCCTTCTAGGGCGGTATTTTTCTCAGGGCTAATTTCATTCACAATCCGTAGTGTGAAAGATTCAGGTAATGATTCAATAATCAATTTACCTTCAGATTCTTTATAGTTTTGCCACGCTTTACCATCGACTTCGATGCTGACTAACGATAAATCTTCGCCATTGAGCTCAAGCGTTGATGATTGTGGATTAAGGCGTTTTACCTTACTTACTGCGGTAACAATCGTTTTCACTGGGTCAAGATTAAAATCGAGGTCAATCTCTGTAATTGTGTAATCAGGTGCTTGATAATCCTGACGATATTTCGCTTGTCTTAACTGGGTCATAAGTAACCTTTTAATTCGTTATATTCAATATCGTACTGCTTTATTACTTATACAATACTATAAGCCACAATAATGTGAATGGATTTGAGAAACATTTTCATCAAAAAATGTTATCTATTTTTATGGTTATGTTAATTTTATATGGCTCACCGTACTTAATTTTGTTAAAAACTCGTTTGCTTGTTGGTGCTATAGCACTATTAAATATTCTATGGCGTGTTAGTATCTTTTGGTGATTAATGCTTTTGTCTGTTTCTATGGGACACAATTTATGAGACACAATACGAATGAAGCGTATTTATTTGATTTCATAGTAATACAGAAAATAGTTATACAGAAAAGCAATGCGCGAATTTAGATTGCCGTGCTCCTTGAAAGCAAGAGGTGGAATAACACTTCTATCTTTTGCTAAAGTGGGTATACTTTTGCAACTTTAACGATTTAGCTAACAACTATTGCCGCTTTTATCTCATTGTGACTTTTGAAAATCAAACAGGTTTCAAGGGAAACAAGAGTAAAAATTAACAGCATTAGTGGTAAAGATAAGCTCCGCGAGGATGTCTGCGTGCCATGAATTTAGACGCTACACCAATTATTACATCACTGCTTGATACCGATGCTTACAAGCTTCATATGCAGCAGGCCGTTTTCCACCGTTACTATCAGGTACCGGTTGTCGCTGAATTCCGCTGTCGTAGCAGTGAGATCTTAGGTGCTTACGCCAATGAAATCAGGCAACAAATTCAGTTGATGGCTAAGTTATCACTTTCTGATGATGAACTGAATTTTCTCCGCTGTTTACCTTTCTTCCAAGAAGACTATCTTATGTGGTTAAAGTCATTTCGCTTTAACCCAGAACAAGTTGCTGTCAGTGTCACAGACCAAGGCCAATTAGCGATCCGCATAAGCGGGCCTTGGCGTGAAGTCATCATGTGGGAAGTTCCTCTCCTTGCTTTAGTCAGTGAAATTGTGCAAAAAGACCGGCACCCAGATATCACTGCTGATGATGCCGTTCAACAACTTAGAAAGCTACTGAATGTGTTCTACCGACAAGCCGATGAACACCAACTCGATTTGTCTAAGTTTAAGCTGATGGACTTCGGGACACGCCGCCGTTTTTCCTACGATGTGCAATCCGCCATCGTTTCGATGCTTAAACAAGAATTTCCTCATCTTGTAGGAACAAGCAACTACAAACTTGCTCACGAGTTAGACTTAGCCCCTGTTGGCACACAAGCCCATGAGTGGTTCCAAGCCCACCAGCAAATCAGCCCGGAGTTAGCAAATAGCCAACGCGAGGCATTACAGAGTTGGCTAGATGAATATCCTAATCACTTGGGTGTCGCATTAACTGACTGTATCACCATGGATGCCTTTTTGCGTGATTTTGATGCTAACTTTGCGAACCGCTACCAAGGATTGCGTCATGATTCGGGGGACCCGATCGAATGGGGAGAAAAAGCCATTGCTCACTATCAAAAATTGGGTATTGACCCTATGAGCAAAACGCTGGTGTTCTCAGACAGTTTAGACTTGCAAAAAGCACTTGAATTATATCGTTATTTTCATCAACGAGTTAACCTTGTTTTTGGTATCGGCACGCGTCTAACCTGCAATATACCAAATGTAACCCCGTTGAATATTGTGATTAAGCTAGTGGAGTGCAATGGTAAGCCTGTCGCTAAGCTATCTGATAGCCCAGGAAAAACTATTTGTGAAGATGATGAGTTCGTCAATCAACTCAGAAAAGCGTTTGACCTGCCTAAAATGGAAAAAGCCAGTTAATTAAGTCGCTTTTCCCCAGCTCTGGGTAAGAATTTGCACTTTTCTTGCCCAGAGCTTCAAAACCCTCTTTTTCTTTTATTCACTTACTATTACTATAGCTTTTAAGCTCAATAACCACGCTTCGCTTCAACAGAAATGTTTTATCGCGATTTTTTACTTGTTTCCTAATAAATGGCAAGTAACATAGAGCTTTGGCCCCTGAAAAATGGGATTTCGTTAATATCCCTACTTTAACTATTTTAATCGCCATAAACCGATGACATTTTTTGAATAATATTCATAGATATAAGCGGTCGAATGGATTTAAAACAATTTGAATTACATCCTAAATAATTCGAGTTGTAGGAAGGCGGCAAACAAAGTGAGCCCTAGGAGCATACATGAGTATGTGACTAGGGTCGGTTTGTGAAGCCAACGCATCTACGGCTCGAAGTATGACGGATTGAGATAGTCGAAGTAGATATCGTTAAATATGAAGAGAGTGAATTATATGATAGTAGCGCCTGTAGTCGACGTACTGCAAGGCCGAGTGGCGGTAGGCACAGAAGTCACCGTTCAAGGCTGGGTACGTACAAGGAGAGATTCAAATGCTGGTTTTTCTTTCCTCGCCGTTTATGACGGTTCTTGCTTTAATCCGTTACAGGCTATCATTAATAATAATTTACCTAATTATAATGACGAAGTCCTGCACCTCACAACTGGCTGTTCCGTTGAAGTTACGGGTACCGTAAAAGAATCCCCAGGCCAAGGCCAATCATTTGAACTTGAAGCCACTGCTGTAAAAGTCGTTGGTTGGGTTGAAGACCCTGACACCTACCCAATGGCAGCAAAACGCCACAGTGTAGAGTTTTTACGTGAAGCAGCGCACTTGCGCCCGCGCACTAACTTAATTGGTGCTGTTGCACGTGTGCGCCACACTTTAGCGCAAGCAATCCACCGTTTCTTTGATGAACAAGGCTACTTCTGGGTTTCTACGCCAATCATTACCGCTTCCGATACCGAAGGCGCAGGTGAAATGTTCTGTGTCTCCACACTGGACTACAACAACTTGCCACGTAATGACAAAGGCGAAGTAGATTTCAGCGAAGATTTCTTTGGCCGCGAAGCTTTCTTAACCGTTTCAGGCCAACTGAATGGTGAAGCTTACGCAACCGCAATTAGCAAAGTCTATACTTTCGGCCCAACTTTCCGTGCTGAAAACTCAAATACCAGCCGCCACTTGGCTGAGTTCTGGATGGTTGAACCTGAAGTTGCGTTTGCAAACTTAGATGATGTCGCAGGTCTGGCAGAAAAAATGCTGAAATTCGCATTCAAAGCTGCTCTTGAAGAACGCCGCGACGACTTAGAGTTCTTTACTCAGCGTGTTGATAAAGACGTTATCAACCGCTTAGAAAGCTTTGTGAATTCAGACTTTGCACAAGTTGATTACACAGACGCCATTAAAATCCTTGAAACTTGTGGTCAAAAATTCGAAAACCCAGTTTATTGGGGCGTCGATATGTCGTCTGAACATGAGCGCTACTTAGCAGAACAACACTTTAAAGCACCTGTTGTTGTGAAAAACTACCCGAAAGACATCAAAGCTTTCTATATGCGTCTCAATGAAGATGGTAAAACGGTTGCCGCGATGGACGTATTAGCACCGGGTATTGGTGAAATCATCGGTGGCTCACAGCGTGAAGAACGTCTTGATATGCTAGATGCACGCCTTGAAGAAATGGGTATGAATAAAGAAGATTACTGGTGGTACCGTGATCTGCGTCGTTATGGCACCGTTCCTCACTCAGGTTTCGGCCTTGGTTTTGAGCGTTTAGTGGCTTATGTCACTGGAGTGGGTAACGTACGTGAAGTCATTCCATTCCCGCGTACCCCACGTAATGCGGCATTCTAAGTGCATTCTTTACACTCTAAATAATTCGAGTGGCATGTAGGCGACAAGTGAAGATAGCCGATAAGCATACACAAGTATGTGATTCGGCAAGCTGAACACAGTCAACACCCATGCGGCTTGAAGTATGACGAGTATCGGGCCAATCTTGTATTGGCCCGTTATCTTTTCACTCTAATATATTTTTAACTGCGGACTATTTCAGTCCATTACATAAAATTGCAGCAGCATGATAACCCGATCACAATTTTTACGTTATCACCTTATAATTCACCCCAAAATGGCACCAATCTGCTACCACTAAGAATAATCTGCTTTTTTATGTCACAATTCTCTTTTTGCGAGTGGTAGATAACCGCTTTACATTCGCTAAACTGCTCAAAAAAAACTCAATTTGTCTTTTGAAAAAGTTCCCTAATTTTTGTAATATTTTTTAAACTGGTACGATGAGTGGTTGTTTATTGCTCTATTTTTTACATTTTGAAACACATTGTTACCATTTGTTTCAGAAACTTTGATTTTGTAGCACTTTGAGGGTAGATAATTTTATTTAGCAATGGAACACTGGTCGCCGACATAGACGACACTAATCTCTCACAAATAGTTCCAATTATTTTTTGCGAATTATTTTTGGCAGTGGCAGGTGTCCGAATAACACCAATGAGGGTAATAATAATGATGAAACGCAATATTCTTGCAATGGTTATCCCAGCTCTGTTAGCTGCTGGTGCAGCAAACGCAGCTGAAGTATACAACAAAGACGGCAACAAATTAGACGTTTACGGTAAAGTTGACGTTCGTCACTATTTTGCTAACGCTGAAAGCGGTGAAGATGGCGACGATTCACGTGTTCGTTTAGGTGTTAAAGGTGATACTCAAATCACTGATCAGTTAACTGGTTTTGGTCGTTTCGAGTGGGAAACTAAAACTAACAAAACTGAAAACAACAACGACAACAAAAACCGTTTAGCTTACGCTGGTTTAAAATTTGCTGATTTCGGTTCAATCGATTACGGCCGTAACTACGGTGTTATCTATGACACGAACGCATGGACTGACGTTATGCCTTTATGGGGCGGCGACACTATGGCTCAGTCTGATGTATTCATGACTAGCCGTAACCGTAACCTGTTAACTTACCGTAACAACAACGCGTTTGGTTATGTTGATGGCCTGAGCTTTGCTCTGCAATACCAAGGCAAAAACACTGAATCTAATAAATCAGGTGTATCTGCTGCAAATCCAGCACCAGCTACTGGCTGGAAAAACGCTCATAAAGACAATGGTGACGGATACGGTTTATCTGCAGCATATGACTTAGGTTGGGGCGTAACACTGGGTGGTGGTTATTCTAACTCTGCTCGTACTACAGCTCAGAAAGAATCTGACGCTACTGGTAAACGTGCTCAAGCATGGAACGTTGGTGGTAAGTTCGACGCTAACAACGTTTACTTAGCTGCTATGTATGGCCAAACACTGAACACAACTTACTTTGGTAGTGATAACGAAATTGCTAACAAAACTGAAAACGTTGAGTTAGTTGCGCAATACCTGTTCGATTTCGGTTTAAAACCATCTATCGGTTATAACCAATCTAAAGGTAAAAACATCGCTGGCGGTAACGGTGATATCGTTAAATACATCTCTTTAGGTTCTTACTACTACTTCAACAAAAACATGTCTGCAGTTGTTGATTATAAAATCAACCTGTTAAAAGACAACGACTTCAGCAAAGACCACGGTCTGATGACTGACAACGTTGTTGGTTTAGGTTTAGTTTACCAATTCTAATTATCAGTTAACTGATAAGTTAGAAAACAGTAACATGTTTTTGTAAGCAGCGCTTCGGCGCTGCTTTTTTATTTTCCCCCTCTCTCAAACTTCCCCCCTAAAAAACACCTAAATTATCGGTAAGACAGACTGATTCACCACCTTTATAGATATTTATGGTTAGATTACATGCAATTTCTACCTAGCTCACAAGATCTCGCCAATTTTTGGTAAAACGGTTGGCAAAAAGCCTTTATCACGTTAACCTGAGAACTCGACTCGTTCGACTAAACCCGTTTTCAGCTATATCCATCAATTTCAGTTGTATGGGCTGTTTACAAGCAAGGATAGCCAAACGCATTCTCACTTACGCCTTCATACACTGTAAATTGTCTTGGGTACCACTACAGAGCTTTGGAATCGACAACATGTTTGAAAAAATTACTTCTGCCCCTGCTGACCCAATCTTAGGTCTTGCTGATAGTTTCCGTGCTGATCCCCGCGATAATAAAATCAACTTAGGTATTGGCGTCTATAAGGACGAATCAGGGAAAACCCCTGTGCTTGATACCGTTAAAAAAGCAGAAAAATTCCTGCTGGATAACGAAAACACCAAAAACTATCTTGCGATTAGCGGAATGCCAGAATTTGGCCGTGTAACACAAGAACTGTTATTCGGTGCACAACATGAAATTGTCACCTCAAAACGTGCACGTACAGCACAAGCACCGGGTGGTACTGGTGCACTGCGTATCGCTGCAGATTTTATCGCTAAACAAACCAATGCAAAGCGTGTTTGGATCAGCAACCCAACTTGGCCTAACCACAAAAATATCTTTGAAGCGGCTGGTTTAGAAGTTTTAACTTACAACTACTATGACGCTGCCAAACATGGTATGGATTTCGACGGTATGCTTAACAGCCTGTCATCTGCTGTGGCCGGTGATGTGATTGTTCTACACGGCTGCTGCCATAACCCAACGGGTATTGACCCAACGGCTGAGCAATGGACAAAACTAGCTGCATTATGTGCAGAAAAAGGTTTATTAGCTGTTTTTGACTTTGCCTACCAAGGTTTCGCAAAAGGCTTAGATGAAGATGCCGAAGGCCTGCGCATTTTCACCAAAAATAACCCTGAAATGATTGTTGCGAGCTCGTTCTCTAAAAACTTCGGTTTATACAATGAGCGTGTTGGTGCTTGTACCATCATTGCCAAAGACAGTGATAACGCAGAGCGTGCATTTAGCCAAGCTAAAGCGGTTATTCGTGCCAACTACTCAAACCCACCAGCACACGGTGCGGCAGTGGTGACAACTATCCTTTCTGATGAAGTGTTAAAAGCGGAATGGATCCAAGAATTAACCGCAATGCGTGAGCGTATTAAACGCATGCGCCAACTGTTAGTGAAAACATTGGAAGAAAAAGGCGCTAAACAGGACTTCAGCTTCATTATCAACCAAAATGGGATGTTCTCCTTCAGTGGCTTAACAAAAGAGCAGGTAGAGCGTCTACGTAGCGAATTTGGTATCTATGCTGTTAGCTCTGGCCGTATTAACGTGGCAGGCTTAACCTTAGAGAACATGGTTCCTCTGTGTGATGCTATCGTTAAAGTGCTGTAATCATTCAAATTTGTTGATACTTAACCTTTTGAAAAGAATAAAACAGCATCTTTAATATCATGCCAGTCAGTAGCATTACTGACTGGCTATTTTTATCAACAACTATTTAAGGTGGCTAAGGAAGCGCTCAGTTATGTGTACCGCCCCCCAATTCTTTCTATGATTACTGTTATTTATACTAAGGTCGAGATTACTTTCATAATCAATTCGCTCCTCAACAAGCAACTGAACCAAACGGTCGACGGTTTGCTCTATATGTTGTTTTGATAATTGCTGGTAACTATTGAGATGACGCACCTGCATGACACTATTCATTGACCCAATATGGTTGTTATGGGATAGCGTCACCTGCCTGCCGCTCTTTGAGCGATATGTTGTTTCAGCAACCTTATCTGACAATTGTTCATAATTGACTTCATCAGTATCAAAATCAGTGATCTTCACATCTCCTTTACCATGACCACTGACAATATAGAGGTCGTCCCCTTGAGCTGCCCCTAATTGGTCTTTTCCATCTAAAGAGATGAGCACATCTCGATGCATACCTTGAGCCAATAAAATATCATTACCTTGCCCACCATATAGCACATTTTCACCACCAAGGGTTATCAACTTATCGTTACCACTCTCACCTTTGATAATTCGCCCATGTTGAGTCATATCCATAACGCTATCATTGCCAGCTAACGTATCAATAAGCCAATTATTTCTAGGGTTTTCTTGATGTAATACAATACCATCATCTCTCGATGTTAGGTTTAAAGGTCTAGCTTCACCCTTATTGACTACCACGCCATTTAATGTGCTTGCAAGCTCATCAATCGGTTTCCAAGTCGTGAATTCCCCTGATTGTTTTGCTCTATAGAGTTTTTCAGATAAATAATTAGTGAGAGTAGTCATCCCGTCAGCGGTAGAGGAGTTAAATTTTTCGTCCAGCCTTTCATAGTGATGAATGTTAAAGTTCCCTTCATCATCATGAGATACCTTTATTTTTACCAATTTACCGGCTGCTGAAACATAAAGTTGATATTTTGAATCACCACCTTCAATTTGTTCGCGTTTAAAATTGACCAAGTGAATATGGTTATTTCCAATCAGGTCTTCAATATAAACAACACCAGGCTGATGACCATCAATTAAGTAGTGGTCATCACCTGCACCACCCATTAACGTATCGTTTCCTCGACTGGATAACAGTAAATCATCCCCCGAGCCACCACTAATAAAGTTGTCCCCAGCACCACCATATAATAGGTTATTTCCACCGCTGGCTTTAATATTATCATCACCATCTCCTCCCAGCAGGACATAGCTTTCTGAGCCCTTATTGATAATAGTGTCATCACCATTTTGAGCATCAATGATATGCTTTTCGGATTGATAGCCCATTGGCAATATAATTTGATCGTCACCCGCACTACTTTCTTTAACTGGGTTTACTGGTGATAGGCTATTTTCCTGTAAATTGGCTTTAAATAAGTTGCTATGCTTATCTTGAATTAAGACAATATCAGAGAGATTATTGCCCACATTAGTAAACTTAATAGTCAATTTTTTTTGCCCAAATTTATCTAAGCTGTATAGCTGTCCATCATCCATATTCAGCGAATAACCATTTACAGTAGGCAATAATAGGCACAAGCTGTCCTTATCCGTATAGCTGTTATTAACTTTAGAAAAATCGAACTCAACCTCACCGTACTCATCTTTATTTTGTACAATTTGATAGGTATCTATTCCATGGCTAACTTCAATGTAACTACCTAATTTTATTAGTAGTAATACATTGTTTTGGCTATTTCCACGGTAGGTTAAGTGTTCAGCATGACCTATTGGAATAAACCGCCCCCATTTAGGCGCTTTATAATGGCGGGATTGATCTATCGTTATGGTACCCGTTGACTCATCTATTTTGACAGACTTTTCTGTCTTTAGATGCTAATTGATCCCCTTCTTGTATATAGCTTAAATTGAAATACTGGTTAGGATGTTTTTCATCTATTACCGTTGTCATCATCCAACCATCAAGGGTTTGTAACCGATATACATGGTGGGGCGCCTTCGATCTCGCATCTTGCACATTTTCGAGAACAATAATGACTTCACTTTCCACATTTTGAAAAAATGTGGCCATCAATACTATTTTTGGGTTGTTTAACTGTTAAAACCAAGTTGTTACCGTCTAGCTGAACTTGCTTTATTTCATTAAAAAAATACTCTAAAGAGACTCGACTTTGTTGGCAATTAGCTTCTTTTATAACCACTTTCGCCTGAAAATTATGGCGACTTTGTGTATAAATAGGGTTTAGCTGTTTTCGCGTTTTAACTGCTTTTTCTTTTCCATCAAAATAGCGCTCTGTAAGATACAAGTTGTCAGCATGGTCAAGCCATTCATAACGGCGAATATGGTAACTATCATTTCCCTCACCACCAACAGCAATACCTTGAGTTAAAATGAGTTTATCATCTCCTCCTTTCCCCTCTAATCTATCGTTACCTAACCCACCATCTAATATGTTTGCCGTATCATTTCCCTGTAAACAATCATTACTACTCCCTCTTACCATCAGGTTTTCCATGCTTTGTAAATGGGCAACGGGAGTATAGGGATGATTTCCTTGTCGCTGATAGTGCAATATATTTCTGTTGAGATCTGCATACACACGATAGCCATCTGGTAGGCTATCAATAATGACAGTATCCTGTCCTCCTTGGCCATCTAGGTACTTAGTCGGCTTATTTCCCCCTCGAGAGGTTAGCGATGCTAAACAGCTATCTCGAATAAAAAATAGATCGTTTTTATCTCCCCCTGCAAAATACTTCTCACCTGATAGTACTTGAAAAGCATTTTTCTGTGTTTTTTTACCAATTACAACGTCATTACCATTAGCCGTATTCCAGCTAGTCCCTTTACTACTGGCATTTTCAATATATAAGGCTGTTCGTTGAATGTTATTCACTAAATGCTCACTGAAAATACGTTCGTTTTCTCTGAATATCTGTTGCCCTAATACTCCAAATTCGGTTTTTTTCGAATAAAAACTAATTTGTTCTGGATTGGAATTTATTAACTGACCTTGAAAAGGTATTGATAATTCATCATTTAAAATTTGGTGTCGTACTTTAAATTCATCTAATAACAAGTTTTTATAAGTAGAATTTAAAGAATAACGCTCATGAGTAGCTATACTACCGGTATTTTTAAGATCAAAAACCTCTTTCTCTTTTGATTTAATAAAAAAATCATGGTGAATAGACAGCCCTATATCTTCATAAAGATGCCCTAAACTTCTAAACCACGCAGTTGTTCTGACAATTTCATTTTGTAAAATGAACTCAATTTCTTCAGCAGTAAATGAAGGCGCTTCTTTGCGTAAAAACCGCACAGTCGTATTTCCTGCCTCTACATATAAATTCCCCAACTTGCCATAGAAATAGTTATCATTATTATCAACCAGATAATATCGAAGCTCATTTTCATAGGTAGGTTTTTCAATAATACTGAGATGGTGATCAAACCCGGCTTGCGCAATATTATTTTCAAATAAAGCCAGATCCATATTCCAATCTTGCTCTTTGAAAGCATTAATATAATGTTGTGTATTCATTTCTTGCTGAGTACGTATGGTTGGGTCTAAACCTAAAGCACCACGGATCCCCTCCTCTAATTCACGATCCCAGTCAATATCAATAACTCCTTTGATGTTTTCAACCGCACGAACACCGTTATAAACCCAGCCCCCCACCAGCAATATACCTCCAATAACTAACCCAGCGACAGGAATAACAGAAGAACCCACTAAAATACCAATAATGGTAACCCCATTGACCACTGCGCTAGCAATAGAGAAAGATGCGTTTACGATAAGATCTTGGCGTTGTTTCGGGTCTGTGACACTGTCTAATTTAGATAAACTATCGTAGGCTTGGTAAACATCAATTCCCATCCCGACCAAATTGAAAATCACGACTGTTCCCGAGGCAATCCTCGCACGAACCAACGAAGTTGCTCCCTTACTGGAGGCAATATTTAATAGCATCGGTCGCACTATCATATCGCCATAATTAAACAAGGCAGATGCTGCAAGTAAATAAAACTGTTTTTCTAACTCTTTAATTTCCTCATCACTAATATCGGGGTTATCTAATTTATCCAAAATTGCATACGCGCTAATCAAACTTTGAATAGCTCCGGCTGTCCCCATTATTTGCCCTGAACGATTTGTCAAACGTCGAAGTTGAGAAAGCCTCTTACCTTCTTGACGAACCTTAAATAAAACAGAAGAAGAGATAGCATCTTGCTGAATATCAATGTTATTCGCTAAGTATTCAAACTGTTTTCTTAATACACCCGACTCAGTAAAGTTAGTTTGGCGCTCAATTAATTGGTGGATATCCGCAGATTTTAATTGCTCATGGAACACTTTAATAAAAGAGAGATCTTCTTTCCCACCTTCCATTAATGTGAAATACATCGCTAGCTTATCTGGGGAAAAACGAATTTTATGATGTAGATCAGGGCTATTGATATCACTTAAGGAAATCGTTTTTCCATCAATAGTGGCACCTAATTGTTGTAATTTGGCAAACGCAATTTTTTCACCGTTAATAGTGACCCAGCAGTTTTTTGGTAATGTAAATTCAGGTTGTTCAATAATTGATTGTCGTTGGTTACGTAAAGAAGATAATGCACTTTTAAAATCCGTAGAGTCTAAATCAATAAACTGGAGATCGGCTCTAAATTCACCATCAGAAAATTCGACATTTTCATTAAAATAATGCTTAATTCGCTGTTTGAATTGTTGTTGAGCTTGCCAAGAAGTCTTATTTTTTACACTAAGCTGGAGTCCTTGGGGATCAAACAAGCTAATTTCGTAACCGCCATAACGTTGCACATGAGTTACCGTGTAAGTGACCGATTTACCCTTTAAGAATATTATTACGTTATTGGTATCCTTAACTGTTGAAAATAAATTTCTTATCGGTTGATCCGCTATTGATATTCCATTTTTATTAATTTCAGTATTAATATCTTGGCTGTACTGTGCCATCTTCATCAACAGAGATTTTTCTGAAGATGTCGATACCTTTTTCACTGTGACTCTCTCTATTTGTGCTTTGCGTTCTATAAAATTTCGAGCTGAGTCACTCCCCGCCAAATACAATTCAACCGCGTATATCCCCCCCAAAATTTGATCCATCACTCGACTTTGAGGGCCTGAACGAATAACCCCATGGTCCACTAATTCAACTTTACTACCATTAATTAATTGTTGGTTAAATTGAGCCAATCTCTGTTCTTGGTTATCTTCATAAATACTAAATGCCTCTGCAAAAGAATATTGTTTTAACGGCGCATTTTCTCCAATAAAATTGGTTGGAGATAATTTACTAAACTCCATCAATTTATTATTAAATAGAATAAATTTATGATCATCTGCAACTATCGCTAAAATTTTTCCTTTATCGACCCCACTACCTGCAGGAAATAGCTTCATTAATAACGTCTGTGAACGCTCACTTAAGTGATTTAATATCGACATGTCATCTCTTATCGCGGACAATAATGTCTGAATGTCAACTGCTTGTTGTTGATAATGACTTGATATTTCTAATTCTAGAAATGGCTTCAGTAATAGTGAATTAGCTTCAAATTTTTGACTTAACGTTGCATTTAGCTTTCGGTTTACTAACGGATCAGAAACTGCAATGTTTAATTTTTCAACATCTATGTTTCTATTTTCATCTGAAAAATACTTCAATAAATAGGCATGTTCAGTCTTATTGACATTTTGAATAGAAATTTCTTTTAGTGCTATTTTTTCTAATGTATTAATAATCGAATGATGTGAATTTTCAACTATTTCCAGTCCATTTGTTTTTTTGTTTTTATTCAAATGGTTATCAAAGAGATCTGCATTCTTGATTTCTGTTCCGTGCTCTTCTGCAAGAGTAGGTTTACGCTTATTGTCATCTAGATGGATATCTTTGAATTCATCATCAATATCTGTAATAAATTTATCATTGGATTTTTTATTACTTTCTTTACTTTCAGCATTATCATTAATGCTTTTTTTTCGGTTAATTAATGCTAACCCTTTTAAATAACTATCTGATATTTTCCTTTTTGGTTCAAATAATTTCCCATTATCACCTTCGCTCCATCTTTTATTTAATGGGGCACGATATCCCTGATTAATTAACAATTGTTGAAAATTAGATAATTGTTCTACATTATCAATAATAATAGAGCCATTAGAATTCATTGGAAAATAAGTCTCAATTGATTCAGTTGTCCCTTTAAGTTTATTTTTTCCTTTCAAATTTTCAGGTAAGAAAAAAGTTATCGGAAAATTTTCACTCATAACGCTGGCTGGGTTAGCATCATCAGCACCGTGATGGACTAATTCAAATCCACTCTTTCGGCCTAGCTGGTGATTCATCTTATCCTTGAGCTGTTTTATTTTCTTATTACTAAAGCCGTTATCCTGTCCCTCATAGCGATCATATTCAGCTTTATTATTAAATAATTTTTTTTCCTTTACTGATAATTCATCATAATTGACACTAGCCTTCCATTTTTCCCAAGATGGCATTTCTCTCACATTGATATAATGCTCTAAATCTGATATTGGAAATATAATGCTAAATAAATCATAATCTGCCGTGATTGGCCTACCCGTTTTAGTATCACCAATAACAAAGAACTCAGTAAACTGTTCGTTTTCCAGATAGTAAACTTTCCAGCTATCTGATGTTTTATCCGCATTTTTTTTCAAGAAAAAAACTTTTTCGATGCCATCAACAATGGATGTAGTACGATAATAACCCTCATCATTGATGAGTTCTAATGGTGAGACAGCACTAAGTTGACATAATTCATTTATTCGCTGAGTGCTAATCTCTAAATGGACACTAATTACCTTACCGGATTGAATTAGCCCTTGAAGCTGGCGATTAAGTTCGTCACTGTTAGTTCTGCCTGATTTTTTAGCAAACTCCTGTTGTACTGGGATAAAACCACTATGAGGCCCCCAATCTGCACTTTTACCTTTGATAGCCAATCCCTTACTACTGTACTCCCCCGACTCAATTAAATTCGTTGATTTAGCATCTATCGGCCGTATACCAATAATAATATTTTCTTCACTCGCTATTTTCGTAAAAATGTGTTGATGACTAACTGGAATGCCCGTTTTGACTTGCGGGGTTGTTTCTGCCAACGGTTTAAGTTGTAAATTGATACTCGAATAGTCTCGTCCTGTTTTGCCATTACCTTGAGTTGCAGCGTTAACATCCTTATCATCCATGCTCTTATTTCCCTGAAGATTGTAATTTCACTAATTATTTCAATTAATTATTTGTTTATTATTAAAACAAACAATTATTTGTTCGATAAGAAAATAGCAAAATTCCAGGCATTCCCAAACTAAGTTGGGAACAATTAGGACATAGTGTTAGTGATTATTTTTTATAAGATGATTAATAGTAAGTTATAAAAACCCCCTGTAATTAAGGGGGTTAAGTCAGATTAGATAATTACCAAACGGGTAACTCATCTTGCAAGAAAGGGTTTGTTTTACGCTCAAAACCTAAATTTGACATGGGGCCATGTCCTGGAATGAACTGAAAATCATCACCTAGAGGTAATACTTTGTTTTTTATAGAGGAAATTAAGTCTTGATGGTTACCGCGTGGAAAATCACTTCGGCCGACGCCCCCTTTAAAAAGGACATCACCCATTGAAATTAATTTATCGGTGTGATTCACAAAAATAATGTGGCCGGGTGTATGACCAGGACAATGCAGTACATCAAATGTAATATTGCCGCAAGTCACTTTGTCCCCTTCTTCTAACCAGTAATCCGGCGTAAAGTCAGGGCATTCACCAATATAAAACATCGCATTTTGTTCCGCGAGGTTTTCAATCCAAAAGGCGTCTTCTTTTTGTGGGCCATAAATAGGCACTGAAAAATGCTTAGAAAGGATAGCTGATGCGCCGATATGATCAGAATGGCCATGCGTTAACAGAATTTTAGTTAACTTCAGCCCAAGGTTTTCAATAGCAGAAATTAATTTTTCAGCTTCTCCGCCGGGGTCAACAACGACTGCATCTAACGTATTTTCATCCCAAATAACGTGGCAATTTTGCATAAATGGTGTTACTGGGATAATAGTATATTTCATCGAGCAATTACTCCGTAATCTGTGTCACCTATGCACAGATTACCACGTTCTTGCAGGTCCTGTATCAATATGTATAAAATTGCTTCGAGGATAATAACCAACGCCACCCGCTTTCATTTTTAGCGCAGCCTTGCGGATATTACTCAGTTGTAGCCCTTCGATATGGAAATCCATCGCTTGCCCACGGGTATGGTAACTTTTCTTTGCCACGCCAGAGCTTTTACTACGCAATTTATTGTTAGTCTCTAAAGAACGATAACCAGAGATCAGTTGGACAGGTTTGTTTGTTCCCATCATCATTTGTAATAAATAGATTTGGTCAAACAGTTTTGGGTCAATAGTTTTTACTTTGTCGCAACGGTAGTCACGGAAAAAATGATTTAAACGCGCTAATTCAGACTTATTATAACGGCGCCCGTCAAAAAACTCGGTTTTTAGCGATTCGCCTGTATTAATGTTTTGAAAACGCAAAATACGTGGTCGAGGGGTCGTCATCGCAGCAAATACATGGCTTGGTAATAAACTAAGGCCAACTGTTGCGGCCCCAATACCTAACCACTTTCTGCGGGATTGATCAATTATATCCATAGGTGATAGCTCAGACTCTAATATTTTCAGTATTAATCGATAAAATTTTGGCAACCTATTGAGTCTAGCAAATCATGCTTATCTTTAATGTATAATTATGTAAAGATATGCATACTTCGCGGAAATTTTATTGCATTTTTCGTCAAAAAGAGAGTTTTATCACTAGAACTGCTCGAAACATGCAATTTAAGACACAAAACATGCTGCCTTTATCAAAGATAAACAAAATAGTAATGATTGAGGAACCATAAAACAACGGAATAAATAAGATAAAAACGGATTCTAGAGGTAAGGTCACAGAATGGAAATGTGTAAAAAACAGCGCTCAAGCAGTTAACTCTTAAAATAATTAAGGGGAGAAAATCCCCCCTTCAAATTAAAACCTACAATTAGTGTAAAATCTTTTTCAATATTGGCAAATATTTATCTGCATTATTAATCGAATTATCATACTGATAAATATCGGCTCGATATTGTGGTTGCTGGTCTTTATCTACCCAAGCAGTTTGATAGTACAGAAAAACTGGGATCCTATCGGGTATATTCACATACCGTGTTGACCCCTCTTTCAACGCACCATCAATGCGTTTTTGTTCCCAACCTGCATCACCTAATAAAATACTGGCTAATTCACTTGCCTTATTCACTCGCACACATCCAGAGCTTATTGCACGCGCATTGCGATTAAATAAACTATGGTTTGGTGTATCGTGTAAATAAATCGCATCTGAACTCGGCATATTAAACTTATAGCGCCCTAATGAGTTAGTCGGGCCCGGTGCCTGTCGAATGCGATATGGAAAATTAGCTGGGGTGATATTATCCCAATCAATAGCATATGGGTTGATTTCATATGAGTCGGCTCCCCAACCTGAATAAACCGTATACCCTTTGCGGCTAAAATAACTTGGATCTTGTTTTCCTCTTGGAGCAATATCTTTACGTGCCATACTGGTCGGCACACTCCAAGGCGGGTTAATGACTACGTTATTTAGCGCACTGCTCATGATCGGTGTTTTGCGATCAGCACGGCCAACAATCACTTTAGAGTCTAAAATCACTTCGTCATTTAAATAGAAATCTAAAGAGTAGCCAGGAATATTAACTAAAATCCCTGTCCCACTACTTGCAGGTATAATACGTAAGCGTTGAATATTGAGTGCCATTAAACCTGCTTTCTGCTTAGGCTGCATGTTTAACCAAACACGCGTGCCTTTTCCAACAACACCGTCTGCTTCTAAGCCATATTGCAATTGGAATTTTTTTACCGCATCGACGAGTTCTTGATCATATACTTTCGACACGGAGCTCGCAGGTGCATCAAGTGTTCCTGTCGATTCAGCGGTTTGTTCAGTTGCCAGTTCTGCAACTTGAGCCATTGTTTCAGGAGGTGCGATGTCTTCGGTTACATTTCCACCTTCAAGTAACCCTTCACGTTGCAAGATTTGACGCAAAATAACCACATCATCGCTAGACTGCCCTGGCTTTAATGTTTTCGTCCCCACAATTTCCAGGTTATCTTCCGGGATCGCCAATAATTTCAACATTTCTTTGCGCATTGGCAAATACATTGGGTGACTCGGGGCTTGCGATTTAACCCAGCCACTTAAATTATTAGACTCGACGGCATCTATCCATGGTTTCATTTGAGCGGCCGTTGGAGCAATAATTTTATAAGGCCGATTGGTGTATAACCAATATTGCCCACTCGCTTCTATCGAAGATAAATACTGTAAATAGCCAAGCATGGCATCAGATAAAATAACGTCACGGCCTAGCTCATTTAACTGGTTATTTTCCAGTATCGCTAGCCACTCCCCAAATTGAGGCTGAACTCCAGAAAGGGATAATTCTGCCAGTTGTTGCTGAAATTGGCTAATTGCCGTTTCATCTTGCCACAATAACTGCATTTGCCTATCAGCGTATAATTTTGCTAATTGCGTAGAAAAAATAGGTTTCACATCCGCAGGAAGCGACTGTGTTATTTTGACTAAACTTTCTGTAGGTGTTACCGAAGCTATCGTTTGAACTTCAGAAACACTTTGCTGCGTATTTTCTTCATTTGAGAATGCGGGAAACTGTAACGCCATCAACCCGCATATTACCGAGACTTGCAGAGCTCTCACTCTTCTCTTTGCCATACATCCACCTTAATTTACAACATGGATAATAATATTTTTATTATAATTACAATTTTATTGTATTTAATTTTAGCAGTAATGTTATAGGAATAGGCTAATTTTCCTTTTTTCAGATTATGTACAGCTAAGCTAACGATTAATGAGAAAAAGAATTATTTTCATCATAATGAATTCAAAAGTGTATTAGTGGTTTAAACATAGATGAATTTTATTTTAATTAAAAGTTTTACCTGACGCTTTCTTTGCCGCCTAATTAGCATATAAAAAAAACCGATATTTATTCCTAAATACCGGCCTTTGTTTCACTCACAAAAACTATTACTGCAATGTTGGGGCTTGTACAGTCGGGTTTTCTTGCCCAAAGCCTTTTAAGCCAACTACATGCACATGTTCATGATTACCGACCACTTTACGAACTAGCTTATAGGTTGTGCCCTTCTCAGGACTAATATTCTCTGGCGCCGCAATAATTAGCTGCATTTCTAATCTGTCGCACAGTTCAAATAGGGTTGCAATTGATTTAGCATCTAATCGTGCAGCTTCATCTAAGAATAATAAACGGCAAGGAATAATATCTTTCGCACGCAAACGGCGGGACTCTTCTTCCCAGCTTTGTACTACCATCACTAAAATGGACATCCCCGTACCAATCGCTTCACCGGTTGATAACGCACCACTTTCTGCTTTTAACCAACCATCAGAGCCTCTGTTAACCTCAACTTCTAACTCTAAGTAGTTACGATAATCGAGTAATTCTTCACCGATAGTTTGCGGCAAGCGTTGCCCAACATCCACTTGAGGGTTGAGGCGTTGGTATAACTTAGCCATTGCTTCAGAGAATGTTAACCGTTGGCTGGTGAATAAGTCTTGATGCATTTCGCTCTCTTCAGAAAGCACACTCAGTAACAATGCATGACTTTCACGAATATTCACATTGAGGCGAACCCCTTTAACCTGACCAAATGCTACAGCTTGCAGCCCTTGGTTTAGCATACGAATGCGATTCTGTTCGCGCTGAATGGTTTTACGAATAATATTCGCCACACTTTTTGAACTGATCGCCAATTTTTGCTCACGCGCTGTTAGCTCTTCCGTTAAACGCGCCAGTTCAATTTCCATTTGCTCGATTGCATCAATCGGGTCATCAGTTCGAATAATATCTTGGCGAATACGTTCACGTAGGTGTTGATATACTGCGATAAAGAATTTTATCTTCCGTTCTGGGTGTTTTGGATCTTCGGATAAACGCAGTACATCGCGTAAATGTTCGTTATCTGCAACCGCTAAACGCAACGCTCCTAAGGCTTTATCCGACATCGAACGTAAGCTATCACCGTCAGTATAAGCCAGCTCACGCCGGTGTAGACGACGCTCAACGCCATTGTCTTTCACCAAGCGCATTACCGCACACCAACCTGCTTTTGCTGTCACGACCTGCTCACGCAGCATATAGTAGTCTTTTTCTAACTTACGAAGGCGCTTCTGTAAGTTATCCATTTCAGCTTCACATAATGTCAGCTGTTTTTCTAACTGGTTAATACGACTACGGTTTTCCATAACCCGCTGGTGCAGCTCATCGCGTCGGATACGAGCGCGCTCTTGGGCGTCAGGGTCGGCTTTTACGCCAATTTCTTGCATCTCGACTTCGAGCTCTTTTAGCATCTCTTGTTTGGTATCGAAAGAACTGCGTAACGAGGCAAGAACTTGATGGAACTGTGCACTTTGTGCTTGGTGCTGGCGTAATTGTTCACGAGCACGTGTACGCTCGGTTTCTGCCTGCTCTAAACGCTGACGTAGTTTTTCATTCAGGTCCGCGTTTTCATTCACCATTCCGGTTGAATCACTGTAACTAAAGTGAGCACGGCGCTGAACAACCTCTACTAATGCAAAAGCTTGCTGTTTCGCATTTTGCTGGCTGTGTTTTGCTGACTCATAATCTTTGCGTAATTGCTCGTGTTGTTCAGGATCACTGAGTAACACCGTCACAATCGGCTCTAATTTCTCTAACGCATCACCATGTTTATTCAGGAAATGTGCCGCTTCTTCCGCTTCCGTTAGCTCTTCGTTTATCTCTTCAACTCTGTCCGCCAATGTTTCATCGAGTAATAACCCCATTTGAGGTAATAAGCGATTAAGAGCCGCAAGGCTTTCTTTACCTTGGGCAAATTGTTGACGTTGCTGCTGAGTTTGCTCTTCAAATTGAGCTAAAGCACGTTCAATTTCCGAACGTTTTTGGTTGAGTGTACGAATTTCAGCTTCTGGATCATCTTCAAAGGCCACCGAAATGTGTTGGCCTATAAACCGGCTGAATGCTTGGTGTGAACGCTGAATTTTCTGTACGTCAAA
The DNA here is from genome assembly GCF_011077905.1 of Providencia sp. M-27. NCBI lineage: Bacteria > Pseudomonadati > Pseudomonadota > Gammaproteobacteria > Enterobacterales > Morganellaceae > Providencia > Providencia sp. M-27. Next base: position 52,160 of record NZ_JAALBT010000019.1, read on the forward strand.
TGACAGATTCGCATAGCGCTCAGCGAGCTCATCACGTTCAGCCGTTAACGACTCTAAATGGCTTTCACGTGCGGCACGACCAAACAAAGGCAACTCAGGATAACGAGAGTAACGCCATTGACGCTCAGACGAACGGACTAATACCGCATTTTCAAACTCTTGCGCATCAAAAACGCTATCGTCGAAAGAAGATGGATCTCCCTCGATAAAATACACATCATCTGGGCAATCTTGTAACGAATCCAGTTGATTGCGAACTGCATCAAGGTCTTGCACCACAATTCCGTGACGCGCAGGACCATATAGCGCGGAGAAATAAGCTGCGTCTTCGATGGTAATATCATCATAAATTTCAGATAACAACACACCATTGAAACGCTCTGCCAACGCTAACATGCGGCTATCTTCCGCACCACTTGGCTGGCTTAGTCGCTCAATTTGCTTTTCGAGATCTTTACGTTGCGCAGCAACTTCATCTCGTTCAACCGTTATTTCCCGCTCTTGTTCGAGGAGTTGCTGCATAAACTCAGTCACAGCAGTACTTGACTCAAACGTTTCATGGGACTGTTCATTAAGCTGTGTTAGCGCTTCTTGAGCCATAATCCATGCAGGGGCTTTAGATGAAAGTTGGCTAATACGCTGGCGGATCTGCTCCAATTCTTGGCGCATTTGCATCCGTTTTTCGCCACTCTCATTCACACCAATACTAAGCTCTTCTTGCTGTGCTTCCAGCTCAGCCATTAATGCATCAAGCTCATCGGGCTCATAACTTTGGCCATGACGCTTACAAAACTCTGCCAATAAGCGTTCAGCATTTTGCTGGCTATTCAGACGTTGTTGCAATTCAGATAGCTGCATACGCAATGGCTGTACGCGATCCGCTAAATGTTGTTGTGAGGACCAATCACGTAGTAATGTACGCGCTTGTTGGTATGCATCACTGCGGCTAACTTCCCCTATCATACTTCTAACTAATTGATAGGCTTGCTCAAATTGGCTATGTGCGGCATCTGCCACACTCATTTTTTGCTCAAGCGCTAATAACGCTTGGGTTGCTTGCTGTTCGCGTGCTTCGAAGGTATCTAACCATTCATCTGCATTATCAATGGATAATTCAGGAAGTTGGCACAATTCACGAGCACGCGTTAAGGCATGCAAGGCTTGCTGGTACTGAATAGCGCGTGTTTGTTGTACATCCAGAGCTTGTTGGTAATCGGCGAGTTGATTTTTTAATTCGTCAACTTCAATTTCAGCAGCTTCAGCTCGCGCTTCATATTCTTCTTGAGTTTCAGTTGCTTCAGCAACGACTTCACTTTGTTCTTCAAGACGATACGTCAGTTCTTCGATATCCGCTTGATAACGGTCAATTTTCTCTTGCTGACGCAGCGCGGCTTGTACTAAATTCAAGTGGTCACTGGCCGCTTGGTAGTCTGCTTCTAATTCTGTAGAAGCGCCATTTTGCTCATTCAACTCACGCGCCATTTCGACGCTTCGAACCTGTTCAACACGCAATTGTTTACGGCTGGCTAATAGCTCATTGCGTGCAGCCAGTGCTGCATCAAGGTGAATACGTCTTTCATTGGAATGGCGCATATAATCCGCAGAAACGTAATCAGTCGCTTGGCTAATCAAATGCTTGAATAAGTCACGGTCTGATTGCGTTACACGAATGGCTTCTAATGTTAAACGGTTTTCACGCAAAGCCGCTTCCATATCTTGGAATGCTTTACGTACCCCACTGTTTTCAGGTAATAAATAATCACGTAATGAGCGAGTAATGGCACTAGAAATACCACCATATAGTGACGCTTCAATCAGGCGATAATATTTGCTTCGGTCACTCGCGGAACGTAAACGTTTAGGTAAAACCCCTAATTCAAACAGAATCGAATGGTAGTCAGTAATTGAGTTAAACTGCTTGAACAAAACGCCTTCCTGTTCCTCAAGGCGCTCTTTTAGTTCATTAAGTGGGATCACTTTTGCTTGGCGGCCATCGATAACCTCTGTCAATATTTCCGTAGGCACCGTCGCCAGTGGAATGCCTTGTACCATAAACGGCTTAATATCAACTTTTTTATCGCGCCCTGCGACTTGTTGTAAACGCACACCCACCATGACACGCTGGTGCTTCGAATTTAACACATCCAAAATTGCGTAACAGACACCTGGGCGTAATTTCCCGTGTAAGCCTTTATCACGAGAACCAGAGGTCGCGCCCGCTTCCGTTGTGTTACGGAAGTGAAGTAAGGTTAAATCAGGGATCATCGCGGTAATAAACGCCGCCATTGTGGTTGATTTACCCGCACCATTACCACCCGATAATGTGGTCACTAATTCATCAAGGTCAAAAGTTCGGGCAAAAAAACCGTTCCAATTCACCAGCGTCAGTGAGCGAAATTTTCCGCGTTCAATCATTATTCTTCATCCTCATCACTTTCTGCCGGTTCTTGATTCTCTTCGCCACCCTCTTCTTCACTGTCTTTCAGCGATAATTCCCCTTCAAGAGAGATAGCTTCACCATCACGGATCATCCGTAACTGTGCATCTTGTGGGTTATCACCACTACGCACATCAGCGCCAAAACGAAATACAGATTCGCTAATAATAAATTTACTCGGATCATTCTGCAGAAAGTGCACCATTCCCAAGCGACGTAAACGGTTAAGTGATGTTCTGAGTTTTTCCTGCAGTTTTTGTTTATCTAAGTCAGAACCTGTCGAACGTTGATTAACAAATTTAAGTAATTTGCTTTCATCCGCTAATGATAATAATTCTTCAAATAACTCTTGTGAGGTAAAAATACCTTGGTTACTCAAGCGTTCAGGGCTGAGATAGAGATAACAAAGGATTTTCCCAACCATCATATCTAATTCAGACAACACCGAGCGTGGTATGAGAGTTGTTGAGCGTGGGCGTAAATAGAAAAACCCCTCAGGGGCACGAATTAATTCTACGTTATATCGTGCATAAAATTGTTCTAATGCTTCCTGAAAATCCATCAAAAATGCGTGGTTATCAAGGTCATCAACACTAATATGGCGACCTGAACGCAATTGGCTGTCTAGCTCTGGAAAAATCGGGTTAGCTAATGCTTGAGCCAGCTTAACTGGCATAAATTGTTCAATATTTGTCGATGACATGTGCCTGTACCTTGGCTCCGTGATCATTAATAGCTTGCCATTCTGCCGGTAACCCCGCCAAATCAGCCTCTGCGATACCTAATTTAACAGCTTGGTCGATAATAATTCGAGCTACATCAAAATGACGTTTTTGTGGATATTGCAGTAAATAGTCATGCAACACACGGCCAACATCGAGCGGCCGTTGCTCTGCTTTATAAATGGCTAACTCAACTTCCATTAGCTCTGCAAGCTTGTCATTCAATTCACTAAACTCTTCAAATTCAAGCTCTGGTGGTAATTCACCCATCACTTCTTCATCATGCAATGCGAGTTCTTCATCACGCATATCGAATAACCGATCCGCATTGGCGTAAGTGAGTGCCCAAGGGCTATCAAGGTAGTGCTGAACGGATTGACGTAACCGCTGAGAAAATATTCTATTTTTATCCATATCGATAGCTGTACGGATAAACTTATGAACATGACGATCATAACCAATCCATAAATCGATAGATTGTTGACCCCAGCTAACAATACGGTCTAGTTTATTTTGCAGGTCAAAAACCAACCTATCCACTAAGTCAGAGAACACCGGCGCATTCATATTGGCTTCTTGAATACGTAATAAATTCGCTTGCAGTTTATCCCCTGCGGCTTCCAATGTGTCTTGCAACTCACGCAATGTACCTGATGTTTCTGATAGTAATTGCTCACAGTTAGCAATAGCTGCCTGCCAGTCTTGATTTAATAATGCCGCAATATCTTCTTTTACCGAATTTTGTTGTTCATCCATAATGCGTTGCGATAAATCAATACTGTCAAAAATTTCAGCAACTGAATATTTTAGTGGAGCAAACACGTAACGATGCCAATAAAATTCATCGCCCCCTTCTTCTGCGGCTTCAGCGGCACGTTGCAGTTCTCCTGCGACAATAGAAAGCTGCATAGAAAGTCTTAATGTTGAGAACTCTCGCTGACGAATATAATAATCGCTGATACCGATCCCCAGAGGGGTTAAGCGGTAAATGGCATTACCTTCAACAATGTCACTGGCAAAACGGTTAAATATCTTCTGGCGAACCATATCATTGATGGCATTATTGGCTCTTACTGCCAAAGATTCTGTGGTCTGTTCAAACCCTTTGCAGACCTCACGAAAGGCATCAACCAGCTCCACTTCACTCATTTCACCATTGACTCTTTCACTATTTAATACCGCCACCGCAAGCAAAAATGCTAAACGTTCAGCAGGAAGTGAAATCGAAAAATCATTTTTTCGTGCCCAAGACACAAGTTCAGGGACGGTCTGGGAAAAATCACTCATAAATCGTCCTTTTGTATTTGTTTGCGTGCCATGACATGAATATAACGACCCATACTAATATAGGGTTCTTCACGGCAATACTGCTGCTCTAATGCTAACAATGCTGGAAAATCTTTTTGCTGTAACTGCCGACTCTGTAAATAGTCATGAAATACCCTAACACCACTTTTACCGATAATTTGCATATTACACTCACTCAACCAAGCATCAACTTGATGAGGAAAAAGCGGTTTTTGCGGTGATAACGAGCGTTTACGACGACGTTGAATATGTGGCGTTGCAAGATGAAAATTTCCCAAAATTGCGTTACGCATCACCAGACCATTTGCATTATAGAACATGACAGAAAATACGCCTTCTGGTCTAATTATATCTACCAGTTGTTCAATTGCATATTTTTGATCGCTAATCCATTCAAGTACCGCATGAAACAGAACAAGGTCAACAGGTTCATCAATGTATTGTGCAACATCTTGCACCGCACAATGTACAAAACGCATGTTATCGCTAATACCTTGTTCCTTGGCAAGCTCACTGCCTCGTTCTAACATCTCTTCAGATAAATCGCAAAGTATCACCTGATGCCCCATTTCGGCGAGTTTGCGTGAAAAGTGCCCTTCACCACCGCCTGCATCAAGTATTTTTAGGGTTTTACCCTCAAATTGGCTGTGCAATAATTGAGTTAAATCTTGCCAAACTACCGCTTCTCGTATTTTTCCTTTTGTCGTTCCGTAGATATTTTTTGCAAATTTATCGACAATATCATCAAAGTTGCGGTCTGCCATGTGCTATCCGGTTACCTATCATCTATTATTTAAAGCGGTTTATGAGCCAATTTGTCGCGAAAAAACGTAAAATGGTTGATTACATCTTGATTATGGAGAAAATCAACGCTAACCAGAAATATTCTCACATTACATTGCACTTATCACATACAATGCGAGGCGACTGTTAAAACAGGAATTATAACAGATAATAGCTATATTTTTGCATAGTACTTTATTGTGCCCAGCAAATTTCATTTTGGCGCTATTAAACACCATGTTGTTATTTTTCCTCTAGTTTAGCCGTTTTATTACGTATTTTTTCTGCAGATACCACCGCAATGGTGGCTCGATACCCCATAAGAATAGGCTTAGTTATGTTATTTATCTTAAAAAAATATATTGGTTCTCTATTGATGCCATTACCATTATTGCTCATCGTCGGGTTTATTGGGCTGCTTTTGCTCTGGTTCACACGCTGGCAGCGTTGTGGGAAGACGTTGACTACTCTAAGTTTAGTTTTCATAACCTTGTTAGGATTACAGCCTATTTCAGATACTTTGCTTGCCCCTGCAGAAAAGCAATTTAATAAACGCTATGAACTGATTACTGAAACACCTCCTCAAGATGTACGTTATATTGTTGTGCTAGGAGGTGGCTTTACATATAACCCGGATTGGAGCCCAAGCTCTAATCTATTGAATAATAGCTTACCTAGAGTGACTGAAGGTGTTCGCCTTTATCTTAAACACCCTGGTAGTAAACTTATTTTCACTGGCGGTAAAGCGAGTAGCACCATCAGCAGTGCCGAAGTTGCCGCACAAGTTGCGCAATCCTTGGGTGTCCCAGCACAAGATACTATCCCCCTCACTGAACCCAAAGATACACAAGAGGAAGCTTATGAAGTTGAAAAAATTATTGGGAAATCACCTTTTTTATTAGTAACTTCTGCTAATCACCTGCCTCGAGCGATGACCATGTTTACTCAACGAGGAATGACCCCTTTCCCTGCACCCGCAAATCAGTTGGTTATCACGAGTGAAATTAATCCATGGGAGAAATACATTCCTTCCTCATATTATTTTGGTCATAGTGAACGTGCTTGGTATGAATTTCTTGGTACCATTTGGTGGCATTTAAAACCCAATAATACACAAGCGTTAGAAGAACAGCTTGCCACGCCTGAAGCTATTGCTGCTGAATAACAACAAAAAAGGTGTAACCTATTGAGATTACACCTTTCGTTTAGCTAAATCGTATATTGGCCATTTTGGCTATTAAGAAAATACTGACTACTGAATAAATTGCTTTCTAACGAGTTCAAGATCTTCAGGGGTATCAACACCAGCGCCTGGCGTGGTTTTCGCAACATCCACATGAATTTTTTCTCCGTACCAAAGCACCCTAAGTTGCTCTAGCATTTCGATTTTTTCTAATGGACTCGCTTCCCACTTAATATAACGACGAATAAACCCTGCGCGATAAGCATATATACCAATATGGCGTAAAAAGGTATCACCTATTGTGTCTTGGCTTTTCGCAAAGTTGTCTCTATCCCAAGGAATGGTTGCCCGAGAAAAATACAGTGCATAACCTTCGTGGTCAGTAACAACCTTGACTGCATTTGGATTAAACGCTTCATGAGCATCATTAATGGGCACAGCCAGTGTCCCCATTTCAGCTTTGCTCCCCTGAAGGTTATGAGCCACTTGGCTTATAATCTCAGGTGGAATTAAAGGTTCATCACCTTGCACATTTACGATAATTTCATTGTCAGAAAAAGCGTATGTATCAATAACTTCAGCCAACCTTTCTGTTCCAGACTGATGATTTGGGTCTGTCATACAGGCTTCACCGCCTGCTTCAATCACCGCTTTAGCAACATCAGAGTGATCTGTCGCAACTATCACCCGGCTAGCCCCCGACTTAATAGCTTGCTCCATCACTCGAACAACCATTGGCTTGCCATGGATATCAGCCAAAGGTTTACCGGGTAGACGTGTTGATGCATAACGAGCAGGAATAATAACCGTAAACATGATGATTACTGGCCTTCATCTAATGAAACAGGGCGGGCTTCATTTTCTAGCAATACAGGGATGCCATCACGAATGGGATAGGCTAGATGATCAAACTTACAAATAAGTTCGAGGTTTTCTTTGTTATAACTTAATTTGCCGTGGCATACAGGACAGGCAACGATTTCAAGTAAACGGTGATCCATGTTTTCTCCTGAATGGATTTTAACTCACTTGGAGTCAGGATATCACATGCAGATATCACCGTTAACTTTAATCTTCCTGAATAAGATCTCCTGCGTGAGATGAGAGGATAAAAGCAGGAGAAATTGTTCTGTTTATTATTTAATAAGCAATAACGTCAGCTGCCGTTATGCCATTCGAATTACGAGTAACAGAGAACTCAACGTTTTGACCTTCGAATAATGATTTGATTTTTTTATTAGCAATTGACTTTGTTGTCACAAATACATCATCACCACCATTGAATGGGGAAATAAAACCGTAACCTTCTTTTGCATCAAACCATTTAACTCGACCCATATGTAATTGAAAATTCATATTAAAACTCCTTTTGTTCTGAGAACAATATTTTTTATCTTTGTATCATTACTCTTTCTTGCTTCCCATTTATAAACTGCTGATCTATTAATACATCAAAGAGTAATTAAACTTTACCAATTCATGCGCACAAATCATTGTGCATATTTTATAACGCTCATGTATGTAAATTTCAGACACCGCAAATCTACTGCGAAGTTAACAGTCTATTTTGACATTATGATGACAAAACACGATGACAGCGACTTTACAATATAGATTATGCGAGGATATGAAGACTAACTAAAGAACGGAGCGTAAAATTTAAGCTAGTATAAAATCCAATTATTAATGTATTGCATCTAGATACATAATAAGTGGATCTATATCACATTGGCGATATTATTATCACAGAGGAACGTTATAGACAAGTTTTTTTGTTATTTGTGATAAGTTTTTTTATTCCGCTTAAGATTTTTTCAGCGTCAGGAGCTTGCAAATGCGCTTGGACTGGAAGGAACCACCAATTGGGTTGTGCAAAAGCACGGCACTTTACAGCATCTTTTTCGGTCATCAATAAGTTTTGCTCATTTTTAACTAACCGTGAAAGCTGTTTTAATTCATATGACTGGTGATCAGCAAAAGCATGGGTACTAATGACCTCGGCCCCTTTATTTTCTAATGAGGCAAAAAAACGAGGAGGATGACCAATACCTGCCATTGCGATAACTGCAGGCAATTGTATAACCGCTCGTTTTTCACCACTAACAAGGTTACAAGCAACATCGCCTTCAAGGGCCATTAAAGCTTCATTTTTTTGAGCTTCACCACCGTTAACAATGACAGCGTTAACACTCTTCAAACGCCCAGCTCTTTCGCGCATAGGCCCTGCGGGTAACCACCACCCATTACCAAAACGACGTTGACCATCAATAACGACTATTTCGTAGTCACGTTGCAATGCATAGTGTTGCAACCCATCATCAGTAATAATTACATCTAGTGGAAACTTTTCTAGTAAGGCTTTAACTGCATCACTGCGCTTGGGTGCAACGGCTACAGGGGATTTAGTACGATGAAAAATTAATACAGGTTCATCCCCTGCAACTTCAGTTGTGGTCGTTTCATCGAGTATCAACGGGTACTTTTCAGCTTTACCGCCATACCCTCGAGAAACAACCCCCACGCGGTAGCCTTCTTTGGTGAGTGATTCCACCAACCAGATAACAACAGGGGTTTTACCATTCCCCCCCGCTGTCAGGTTTCCCACCACTACCACTGGAATTGGCGCTTTCCATGAACGTTTCAGCCCGATTTTATAAGCTATATCCCTAATTACCGTTACCAATCCATAAAGGAAAGACAACGGCAGTAATAAAAGATACAGCCATGATTTACCAGACCAAATACGTTCTATCATTGTTTAAACTGAATACTATGTAACTGTGAATATGCGCCATCTTGAGCTAATAGCGATTTATGGTCACCACGCTCAATGATCCGGCCATCTTGTACAACTAATATTTCATCCGCATTTTCTATCGTCGATAACCGATGAGCAATGACCAAGGATGTTCTATTTTTCTGTAACTCATCAAGAGCCGCTTGAATAGCACGCTCAGACTCTGTATCTAGTGCAGATGTTGCCTCATCAAGAATAAGAATTGGGGCGTCGCGTAGCAGCGCTCGAGCAATCGCTATTCTTTGACGTTGTCCGCCAGAAAGCATCACACCATTTTCGCCAATAACTGTATCTAGGCCTTTCTCAAGTTTAACAATGAAATCCATTGCATAGGCCATTTCTGCTGCTTTCTCTATTTGTTCGCGGCTGTAGCTACCGTCTGTTGCATAAGCAATATTATTCGCTATCGTATCGTTAAATAAATAAACATGTTGAGAAACTAACGCGACTTGGCTACGTAATGAGGATAATGTGTATTCACGGATATCATGACCATCAATTTGAATAGAGCCTTCATCAATGTCATAAAAACGTGTAATCAAATTTGCAATAGTGGACTTACCTGAGCCTGATCGCCCAACTAGAGCAACTGATTTCCCTGCAGGCAAAATAAACGATACATCATCTAACGCAGGATGTTCTTTGGTTGCATAGGTAAAGGTGACATGTTCAAATTTAATATCCCCTTTAACCTCTTTAAGTACTTTAGTTCCGTTATCTTTTTCTTGTTCCGAATCTAAGATTGCAAATAACGTTTGGCAAGCCGCCATACCACGTTGGAATTGTGAGTTAACGTTAGTTAATGATTTTAATGGACGCATCAAGGCAAACATTGATGAGAAAACAACTGCAATTGTTCCTGATGTTAATTCATCGCGAATTTCGGGAAAGCTCGCAGCATAAAGAACAAATGCTAATGCAAATGATGCAATTAACTGAACAATAGGGTCTGAGATTGCTGAAGCGGTTACCATTTTCATATTTTGACGGCGCATGTTGTTACTGACTTTATTAAAACGTTCAGTTTCAACTTTCTGCCCACCAAAAATTAAAACCTCTTTGTGCCCTTTTAGCATTTGTTCTGCACTTGCCGTCACATGCCCCATACCCGTTTGCATGTTTTTACTAATCTTACGAAAACGCTTAGAAACGATACGAATAGTGACTGATACAACAGGGGCGATCACGATTAAAATAAGAGAAAGCTGCCAGCTATAATAGAACATCATCGCAAATAACCCGATGATATAAGCACTTTCACGAATAATTGTAATTAATGCCCCAGAAGAAGAAGATGCAACTTGTTCTGAATCATAAGTAATTCTAGATAACAGTGTTCCTGTTGATTGTTGGTCAAAAAAACTAACGGGCATTCCCATCATATGGCCAAACAGTTTACGTCGCATGTTCATCACGACTTTACCTGCAACCCATGAAACACAATAGGTTGAAACAAAGCTAGACCCACCACGAACAACCATTAACCCTAACACCGCAAGCGGAAGCCATTTTAAAACGTCATTATCTGCTTTATCAAAGCCTTCATCCAATAAAGGTTTTAATAAAGAAATCATAAATGCGTCACCCGCTGCGTTTATGATAAGTGCTATTGCTGCAACGATTAAACCCGCTTTAAAAGGCGCAATTATCGGCCACAAGCGACGAAAAGTTTGTTTTGTCGAAAGGTCTTTATCATTCATACTTTTAATTACCAGACTTAATGTAAGCGCACTATTCTACTCGGGAAATAGCGGTAAGCCAAACCACAGATGATACCAGCGGGGCTGAATTTCATAGCGGTAACGTGAAGCTTGGACATTTCCCCTTTTAAACCATATAGTTAACTGACCATCTTCTGCTGTATTTAACCACTTAATATTACTATTTTTATATCTAAAATAGACTTTTGGCGACGGAATTTTCCATGCACTGTACCTTGCAGATGAGACGACTACCATTGAAGGTTGAACATTTCTTAACAATAAATCAGTTGATGAAGTGCTGCTTCCATGATGAGGGGCGAAAAGAAGATTCGAACGTAACCGGTTCTTGTACATTGCGACAAGTGATTTTTCCCCTTGTTTTTCGATATCTCCTGTTAATAAAATTTTATGAAACCCATCCGTCAATTGAATGACACAAGAATCATCATTATGCGATATTGGTGCTAACTTTTCAGGCCATAATACTTCAAAAGTTAATATTCCCCACTGCCATTTTTGACCTTTAAAACAGGGAAGGTGCTTCATCTTTTTTATATTATTAATATTATTACTTTTTTTCTTGTATGCCAAAGTATCCTGTGGCCCAAAACTACTTCTTACACTTAACCATGGGTATTGTTGAATTAAATAATTCACTCCCCCTGTATGGTCTAAATGATTATGGCTTAAAATTAAGCCAATAGGGGTTATATCATGATATTTAAGAAAAGGAACAATTTGACGCTGTGCATTACTCCCTTCTTTCCAAGTATTTCCAGTATCATAGAGAAATGCCAAGTCATTTTGCTCTATCACAACAGCTAAACCGTGCCCGATATCTAATACCGTCATTTTCCAGCCTTCTTTGAGTTGTTTACCACTTCCCCTTTCTAGAAAGATTGAGATAACCACACACCCAATAAGCCCAAAGTAACGTTTGTACCACTTAAATAAGATGACAATGATGCTTAGCCAACATATTAAGAATAAATAATAAGGTACATTAATGAACTCTGACCAAAAAGTACTGAAATAAGGTAATGGCTTTAACCCTAAATCTATCACCCTATCTATCACATATAGAAAAGACCGCTGAACTACCTCTATTGGCACTAAAAATACGATCAAAATAGCAGGGACAACACACCAAGAAATTAACGGAACAAACCAAATATTAGCCACTAATCCCATTATGTTAATACCATTAAATATAATAAGTTGCATTGGAATTAGTAAGATGAGCAAGCCTATTTGCAAATGTGCTAACCCTATAATTTTACCTTTTATCCCTCTAGCTAAATGGTAGGCTAATGGAAATATTGATAACCAATAGAGGATGGCTAGTACAGCGAAGCTAGATAACCAAAAACTATCTGACAAAATAGCCAATGGGTCAAATAGTAATATTCCCGCTATGCTCCAAAGCGCCCATTGCCAAGCAAAATGCCTTGCAGGCTTATTTCTAATATATACCCATAATAGTAAGGCAAACAGTGCCCGTGTTGCAGGGATAGCAAACCCCGAGATCCATGCATAAAAAATAGCTAGCACCATACCTATTACTACTGGAAGTATTTCACTAATATATTTTATTGGTAAAAAATATTGAATTCCTCGAGCAATAAGAAAACCAAACAAGTAGGCTAAACCAATATGTAAACCCGAGATAGCCATTAAATGTGTCAAACCTGTTTTCTGCAGTAAATAGGTTTGATCTGTAGGCAGTAAATTTCTATCGCCAAACATTAACCCATAAATAATTCCTTTATTAGATAATGAGCTAATTAGCTCCATATAGTTATAAATAATTTTTTGCCTTACAGAACACGCCATTTCTAATGGTTCTATTTTTTGGCTTTTCACCCCCCCTATAACCCTATTAGCTAAATAATAACGTTGTAGATTAAACCCGCCTTCATTTAGTGAACTATGCAATGGCTTTATTTTGCCATTGATCCGCCAAGACTGCCCTGCGCAAACAGTTTCCTTTGTTTTCCATGTAGCATATAACGGAGGAAAAACAATATGATTGTTAATTTTATCAATACGTACTTTAATTTTTTGCTCTTTGCTACTCAAAGGAATACCAACAATAACCACATCAATATCGTTATTTTTTTTAGATAGATAATTAATATGATTAATGATGTTAATTCCATGCCAATTGTAGCGCGGCGAAATATTTTGCATAAATAAGTAATCAATTCCGCATTATATAGACTCGGTTAAATTGCTGATTTTGCACTATGCAAAATTGATCACTA